>NZ_JAUBOZ010000082.1:0-35607 GCF_036700475.1 Microcoleus sp. T2B6
TGCTTGGTGTAACGATCCACTGACTGACGTAGCGATCTATCGCCTGACTCTTTTAAGATACAAGGGGCGGGTTCGCCTGTATCTTTGACACCCAGCAACAAATTGTCAAAACCCGCCCCCAGCCCACGACTATATTCAAAATTGTCAATAGCCACCGAAAGCGACTGCTATATGTGGATGGAAAGCGATAATAACTGAGGCTCATAAATTTAGCCAACTGTCAATCACTTTGGCAAAGAAGGTGGTGGTGGGGGAGATTGAGAAGGTCGGGGAATATAGCTCGGTTTAGGACGACAAGCTTCTATAACCGCATTTCTAAACTGTTCTACCCGTTCAGTTTTTCTATAAAACAGAATTACATTGGTTCTTGTGGTGTAAATGGCAATATAGCGCTGTTTGACAACAAAGGCTAAAACAATGAAAATAATGCCAATGAAGAACCAGAGGGTACAAATTCCTAGCCAAAACAGCCACCAAGTGCAGCCTTCTCCAATTTCAACTGCTTTGACATCTTGAATCGGAACGACAATTTCTTTAGTTTCTAATCCAAAAAATTCTTCAGATTTAGTTTGTAAGGTATCGCCGACAATTTTAATAGTCAGGTTGCCACTGGTTTGGACAGCAATCACGCCGACAAATTGGCCAGAAGTACCACTGATTTGCGTGATTGAACTGGATTTCATGTTGTTCAAAATAACCGTTGATTAAATTGAGTAGCATTGCCTTCATTTAGGCATAACAAAGGGTATAGAAGTAGGCTCGTCCTTCTTGACTTAATTTTGAGGTTTCGACATACTATTGGGACACTTAGAATTCCATTCGCCGCCTTTCCAAGGTACATCATGAAAGTAAACTTTCGAGCCATGTGAACACTCAAAATACCAGGCTATCTGACCACACCATTTGCAAGTAACTCGACAAAATACTTGACGACACCAATCTCCATGACTACGACCTCGACTGTCAATCCAACCGTAACTCTGCATATTAGACAATTCCTGATAAAGTTTATTTACCGAAACCCTTTTGAGATTTGCTTGGTGGCTGATGTTCCGGCTCTGAAGATTGTGTAGAGGTAAAATCCTCATCCTCTTTTTGACTCGCGAGCCGTCCTGCATATTTAATTTGCTCTAGACTTTCTTTAAATTGCTCATAGTCATCTATAGGCTTGCTTGGCTCAGACTCAAGTTTATAATCCTCCAAAAGCTTCTGAATGGCTTCTTTAGCAGCATTGCTTTCTTTACTGTCTTTAGCATCCTCCAAAATATATTTCATAGCGTAAAGACGATTTTTGGCTTCTCCACGTTTAGCAGAGCTAGGTTTGTCCATAATAAATTCTTTCTTACTAGCATCAATTTTCTGGGAGATTTTTTGTTCCTTTAACTCTTTCTTTGCTCGGCTCTGGCAACGGTTTATCAGCTCGAATAAATGTTTGAAATTTTGTTCAAACTCTTTGATTTCCTTGGTAGATTTTTTCTGCTTCTCTAGCTCATAGATTGTATCAATTACATTTCTGGCAAATCCAACTTCCTCAATATATAAACCTGGTTCGGATAGATCATTGAAAAGTTGCTCTATTGCCTTAAAGACTGTTTTGCATTCCAGCAATTTTGCCTGAATATCAACCTCTGTAATCAAATCAAGAATATCTTTGCTAGCTGAACATATTTTTTCTGCATATCTTTGAGCAGCCTTGACACAAATTGGTAATGGGATGATATCTTCAAGCTTAATTACTTGAATTCTTTCATCGAAAGTAAACCCTGATCGGATGTCACCAATTTGCAGGATAAATTTTTCGTTTAACAACTCATTTTCTTTTAGTCTCTGCTTCGCCTTATTACCCTCTTGGTCGCTGCCCATCAGTAAAATTACTGGTGGTAGATCAATACCTTGCCCACGAGCTAAATAAACAAGGTAAGGTATATGAGATGCGCCCTCTGTGGGAATAATAGTTATATGGTTCAGGTCAAGTGTTTCTCCATCTGACACATCGCGAGACCGCAAGTATGTTGCTGCTCCTGTAATTAGTATTTGCTCGGCAAGACCTTCAACCATTAAGTTACAGTTACCAATAAAAGTCGTTTCTCCGACGAAAGCTCCAAAAGCTGATCTGAGTGGTTCATAGTGATTTTGATCTACATCTTTAACGACCCGTGTTCCCTCATCCTCTACACCTTTGTCCACAACGCGAATCCGTTCTGGGTGGTTCTTATCGAGGAGAAAAGGAGAGTGAGTAACATAAATTACTTGAACGGGAGGTCTGCCATTTTCACCTTTTGAAAATGCCTCAAATATTTTCAGTAAATCCTGTTGTGCTTGACTCGATAAAAAAGCATCTGGTTCATCCATTAAAACAATTTCAGGATTTTTGCCATGTGACTCATAGGCGCGATACTGGATATAGTAGCTTAGAAAATGCTTGAGTCCTTCGCTTCTTTCCCGAAACGAATACTTTGTACCAGTTTTATCGAGTATAGCAAATTTTAAATCATATTCGCTGGGTGATACTACCAACTTGAAATCACTGTCTTGAACCCACCACTTAGGAAAATTAAGGCTTTCTTCTAGGGCTTTATTTATCGTTGTAATAATACCCTCATTATTTCCTACCTCTCCTCGCTTGGAGGACTTGTCTAATTCTTCCAAAAATTTTGGGTCAATCTTGGCTACTTTACAAATAAGATCGTGAGCTAGTTTAACCTCACCTTTCCGCTCATCAGCTTCTTCTTCACTCATTCCAGATTGTGTCATTACATCATGAATTGCTCTGGATAGATCTTCCTCTGCCTCTGGTCTGTCTAATTGAGGACGGGGTGTAGATGACCGAGGCTTAGCAGCAATAACATTAAGCAGTTTGTCTAGTTCTGTTCTTTGCTGACGCTCTAGAGTTGAAACGTTTGGAGGCTCGGATTTTAGGTTTTTGGCAAAATTAATAATTTTTCGTAGGGGTACTGTTTCTGGAAGTCCGACTTTTGAATCAATCCTAAAAATGTGTGGTAGATAGTCTTGAAACTTGGCTGAATTATCGGAATTAACTGGATAATCCGTAAATTTAGATTCACCATCTGGTATATATAACTTTAAATCATCTTTATTTCTGCGAAACATCAGAATCCGATCGAAGACAGTTGTAGTAGGGATGTTAGGAACAGCAGAACGAATATTTTTTTGATCTTCAGGTGTTAAATCTGACCATTCGTATCCGAAATCGGGAAATTTTAACTCACCTTGTTTTCCTGAACGAAATTGTGAATAACGACAAAAATCTCCAAGTTCAATATCTTGACCAGAAACTCCTTTTTCGATGGCTTTTAAGAGATGTGACTTGCCAGACTCATTTGCTCCAACAATTGTCGTTATTTCGCGATCGATCCGAATTTGAACATAAGGGTAGAATTTCTCATCCATATAATCCCAAGGTTGAGGCTTTGCATTTGGCTGGATCTTTCTGAGGTAATCGTAATTGAAAGATTTGTAGAACCGGATGAAGAGTTTTGTAAGACGCATTGATTTTTTCCTTTTTGTAGTCGTTCAAAGATTAACCAGGGGAAAGTCAAAAAATTATGCAGACACCCACGGGAAAGTTTGCCATCTGCCAAAGTATCTGGCCCTCAACCGCCCCGATCGCCTAATCAGTTAACTGAGATTTAGCCTAACTGCTTTTTCTGCCAACGTCAAGTATCTGAGTAAAATATCTCATTAAAAAGAGAAAAGCGCCGGGAGGGATAGGTCGCTTACCCACTTCAGCCTTGTTATACAGCGAAGCCCTACACCCTCAAACGCTCGATAATTCACGGCTTAGCCCCACAAATACGCTATATTTGATGCCAGCCCAGCAGCGGGCTAGCAGCTCGGTCATTGACGAGAGTCTAGCTATTCTGCTATCCCTGTCGTAAGATAGATCGCGGGCATTTATCTCAGTAAAATGAGAAAAGGCGGATACAATTAGAGAGCAAGGCGGAGAGGTTGTGGACACCAAGGGCGATCGCAATCCTGGGCGCATTTATACCAAAGAAACCGGGTTTTTTACGCTTATCTGTCGGCTTCGAGCGGAGGATTTTCGTAAAAAAAACAAAGGTGATGACTACCAAAGGCGATCGCCCACCCCCTCCTGTACCAGCCAAATCTTATATAAAATGACATTTTGTACTACATTAATACAATGATTCCCCAAAACTTTTTAAGAAATCTATCCACCAAACTTGGTATTTCCGACAACGAATTTGACGCACTCTCCAGAGCCATCCAAGGCGAATCGATGGATGCGATCGCACAAGAACTCGGTGTCAGCAAAGACGCGCTTCAAAAAAGACTCGGAGAAGTTTACAAAAAATTTCAGATTATGGGTCGCGGCCCAGGAAAACTGGCTAGGTTACAGCAAATCCTCATTTCACAGTATCAACAGCAAATCGCTAATTTTAGTAATGCTACAGCCAGCGATGGGACTCCTGCTAAAAATGACACGGCACAGTCTGCCGTCAGTGTTGACGCTACCCCGCCCATCCGCGAAGTTAGTTCCCCAGAGATAGCAAATGCTAAAACACACCCCCGTATCGACTGGGGTGAAGCGCCGGATGTCCCTATTTTCTACGGTCGTAGTGCTGAACTTGCCACTTTAAAGCAATGGATAGTCAACGATAGTTCCCGATTGGTAGCACTACTCGGAATCGGAGGAATTGGCAAAACCGCATTGGCTGTCACCGCACTACAACAAATTCAGGATGAGTTTGATTATTGCATTTGGCGATCGCTCAAAGAACGCCCGCCCATGCCAAATATCTTATTCGATTTAATTCAATCCTTGTCTCCCCAGTCAGTAACCGACTTACCAGAGAATACCGAAAAGAGAATCTCTTTATTGCTCAAATACCTAAGTTCCTCACGGTGTTTGTTAGTATTGGATGAACTTGATAGCATTCTTCAAAAGAGCGATCACTATCAAGAAGGATACGAAAATTATGCAGACTTATTCCAACGAATAGTAACATCAGGAAATCAAAGTTGTTTGCTAATCACCAGTTGGCATCAACCCCTAGAAATAACTTTGCTCAGGGAACAAAGTTTACCGATTAAAGTATTACAGCTAAATGGCTTAGACGAGCAAAGCGCCCAAAAAATTATCTATTCAGCCAAAAAGTTTTCTAGCAGTAACGAAAACAATTCATTTTCAGAAATGATCCAATTATACGGTGGCAATCCCTTACTTTTAAACATAGTTGCCGCTAACTTTGCTGACTTATTTTCTGGAAATTTCACCCAATTTATCCAGCAGACTACCTTAGTTATACAGCAGATTCTGCGAGATTTTTTGCAAAAAATCAGCGCCGATTTATCAGATACAGAAATTTACCTGCTCTGTTGCTTGGCCTTAAGAACTAAACCCGTCAGCACAAATGATTTGAAATCAAATCTAGCCGTTGCTGGAGAAATATCAGATGTGCAACCCGCTTTAGAATCGCTCATCAAACAAGCAATTTTAGTAAAAAGTTCTGAAGTAGTAGAAGATAGTTTTATCCTGAATCCTGAAGTAAAGAAATACATAACTCATCAATTAATTGCCAAATATCTCAATCAACTGGGTCATAAAAAGTATTTATCAGGAGAGTTCCAAACTGCCAAAGCTTACTTGACCCAAGCCATCAGATTCAATCCTGACTTAGCCGCATCTCACTATAACTTAGGAGCTACTTACGAACAGTTGCAAGATTTATTTAAGGCACGAATTCACTATCAAATCGCCACCGGATTTAACAAGCGAGGGGCTTATGCAGCTATTAGTAATTTAGCACGTTTGGAAATTATATCGGGAAATGTGGAGACAGCAATTAACCTGATATTGCAGATTTTGGATAAAGTCAAAGACGATCTGGTTCTAGCAGCTTTGCACAAAAATCTGGGATGGGCTTACTTCCTGCAAAATCGCTATCAGGAAGCGCAGTTACAGCTTGTGAAATCGATCGAGCTAAATAATCTTCACTCACCGACTTATTATATTTTGGCACAAGTGAAAGAGGCTCAAGGAAATATCCAAGAGGCATTAGTTTATTATGAGGATTTTCTGAAATGCGATCGAAGCGACAAGCAACCTCAAGGAGCGCATTGGAGACTGCCAGAATTAGATGTTTGGAAAATCACAGCACGCCAGCGCTTGAATTTTCCCCATAATTAGCAGTCTCTAAAATTAGAGATTTAGTTGGCGATCGCATCAATACCAAAGAAACCGGGTTTTTTATCGAGATTAAAGGCTATAGCCTACTCTTTTTGTAAAAAAACCCGGTTTCTGCCTCCTAAACTAAGATTTAGAGATAACTAGCGAAGGTTAGGGGGAACAATGGGATCGTCATCTTCATCCCCACTTTTTTTGCTTTGAGGCTGAAAAATCTCTCCTAGCGGGGGATGGGATAGGACTTGATAATATGCTGTCATTGCTCGTTTCTCCGTTAAGGTGAATCAAAAATTTTTAGAGAAGCGAGTTGGCCAACTGCGCTTTTTAATTAACCAGGGCGCAGTCGAAAAATTATGCAGGTTTTTGGAAAAAAAATGAAAAATCTCTGGAATCCGATTTCTGTGGGGGCTGCGGCCCCGTGCCCGCCTGGTGCCCGCGAGGATCTGCGCGGGATTTATCGCACAGGCGTGCGTCGCTGCGATCGATCTATCGATCGCAGATGAAAGGCAGATAAACACAGATAAACGCACATAATTTTAAGAAGAGCGATCGAATGAATGCAATGCAAGTCTTTTGAGTTAACGCAAGCCGGAACAGGTGAAAGCGGCCCAGTATAAGGGGTGAGAGAAGGGAAGAGATTTCTCGATCGCACCTTTGAATTGCTTCTTGGTATTTCGGAGGCGTTCTGCTACTTTTTGGTGCTGCTTGTATTCGTCGTACCAGTTGATATAAGCTTCACTTCCTTTGACTTCGCGATCGCGGCTTTCTTTAGCTGCTTTACGTGCTTTTTCGGCGGCTATAAATTTACTCTCAAGTAATGGTATTAGCTGCGGCTCGTATTCAGCCAGGGCTTGACCGCTGAGCAATCGCAACTTTTCTTGGGCTTGTTGTAGAGAGACAATGCGACTTTTTCCTTGCTGTCGGTGTTGATGGTAAAAAATAGAAAATAGTGCGGTTGCTAAATCCTCAACAGCCCAAAGGGTACTGATAACACTTCTCGCACCCGCACATAAGAATCCCGTGGAAAGAGTCAGAACATCATCTGTTATTTGAGTTAAACCAAGACCTGTCTCACAACAAGAAAGGAAAACATCCTCTAAATTGGGCAACCTCCAAGCCGGAGTCAAAAGTTGCCCTAGAGTAATTGCCCCATCAGCTAAGAAAAGCTTTGACTCTAAAGGATTATCAAAGCGAGATTGGGCATGATGACTAGAATGAAGACCGGAAACTTGCTCTACCAAGCGCCGATAGTTGCTAACAGTTGCTTGACTGCTACCCCGTAGCCGTCGTTCTTCAGGAATGCTATAGATTTGAGCGAGTTGAGAACATTCAAAACTGACGCAAGGTAGGTCGTCCGTCGCATCTTCTACCGTTCCATACCTCAGTTGGATTCCGGTTTGAGAGCGTTTTTGGCAAAATTCCAAAATTTGGCAACTTGGGGCATAGCGTATTAGAAATCTATCTCCTAGATATTGACCGTTGCCAACAGGTAGGGCGCTAAAGGGAATTGAATGCAGGTAAAGATAAGGGATTACAATCAGTTCTTCAATGCCGCTCAGGCGATCGTCAACGAGCGTTTCTATGTCAAGTCTATTTGCTAATTCTGAGAGGGTTGCTGGCAGCGATTTTTCCCAGTATCCTTTGTTTTGGACGTAAGGAATCAACCAGTTATTAAGAACCAAATTTTGCAAATTTACTTCTTTCTTTAAACAAGTATGGCAAGAAATTTGATCTTTTTTGATAACAAAAATATGAGTATTTTCCTGAGTTGTGTAGAAACTCAGGATAGCTGTTGTTTGATAATCAATTAGTTTTTGAATATCGGCTAAGTTAGGAGTTGCTACTTTAATTTCTCCAGCCAGCACCGGATCTAAGCTCCTGAGTTGTTCCCAAACTTGCTGTTTCTGAGCTTCCAACCGGGCGATAGATTCATTAGTAGCAGCCAGAACAGCACGGGAACGAGTGCTAATTTTAATCGTCGTGAATTCTTGCTGACTCTTAGATAACTGAGGATAGCGGTAGGAATCTATTTGTTGTTGCAAACTGTCATACTGCTGCAAATATGTTTGAATTTCTGGTGAAATTGATTCTGTTGAGTAAATGTCATTGCTTGCCATTAAATCTACGAGGCGTTGGGAGCGCGATCGCTCTACACATTCAATGGCTTTATCTAACTGTCGCTCGTTGACGCAAGCTTCTATTGTATTAGCGTAAACATGAAAGGCAGATTCTAAAATTTCCTGCCGCCGCTGTTCGCTAACAATCCAAGAACGGCTAGTTTCTACTGCTTCAATAGCTCGACTGTAACCTTCAATCGCTTTCGCCCACTGTTGAGTTTTAAAAGCACTATCTCCGAGGTTTCTTCCTACTCGCAAACAATCGCGGGGAAAGGCTGTAGGAGTGTAAATTTCTAAAGCTAATTTAAAATGAGCGATCGCTTTTTCTGTTTCTCCTAATTTTTCATAAGCCCTTCCCAAGTCGTTCGCAGTCATGGCCCAATTTTCTGGTAATGCTTCGCGAGTATTTACTTGTAAAGCTTTTTGATAGCGCTCGATGGCTGCTTTCAAGTTTTCATCCCGCACTCCCTTCACTCGTTCTGCATAAGCATTTCCCAAAAGTAGTTGTGCATTAGCCCAGTTATAGGGATCTGATTCTTGAGTATAGACTTGCAAAGCAGCTTGAGAATAGCCAATGGCTTGCTCTAGGTTCTCTCCTCGATCGCCCGGATTTCTGTCCCGATAAGCATTGCTCAAATTTTGTTGGATTTTCGCCCAATTTAAAGGATGTGTTTCGCGGGTGTAGACTAATAATGCTCCTTGATAGCATTGGATTCCCCGCTCTATATTAGTAGCTAGCTCGCCCAGAATTCTGTCACAATAAGCATTGCCTAAATTCATTTGCGTATCGGCCCAAGACTGAGGCGTTTCCTCGCGAGAATAAACTTGCAATGCACTTTGGTAGCAAGTAATTGCTCGATCGATATTGTCGGCTCGATCGCCCCGAATTCTGTCAAGATAAGCATTGCCCAGATTGTTTTGAGTTTGCGCCCACAGTTGGGGCAATTCTTGATGATTCCGAACTTGCAAAACAGCTTGGTAGTGTTGAATTGCTTGTTCCAAATTGTCCGCGCGATCTCCTCGAATGCGCCTTAAATAAGCACTGCCTAAATTATCTTCAGTTTCGGCCCAGTCGATCGGCAATTCTGAAACTGTTCTGATTTCTAAAGCTGCTTTGTAGCAGTGAATCGCTTGCTCTAAATTGTCAGCTTTCTCTCCCTTAATTCGTTGACTGTAAGCAACACCTAAATTGTTTTGAATACCCGCCCATAGCTGAGGTGATTCCTGTTTGGTTAAAACTTGTAAAGCTGCTTCATAGCAAGTAATAGCTAACTCTATGTTGTGAGCCTGTTTACCCTGAATTCTCCGAAAGTAAGCCGCGCCTAAATTCACTTGAGTATTTGCCCATTTATAGGGGAAAGCTTCGCGGGTATTTACTTGCAAAATAGATTGCAAGATAGCAATCGATCGTTCTATATTGTCTGCGAATTCTCCCTGGCTTCGCTCTTGATAAGTAATTGCTAAATTACCAGATACTCTCGCCCACTGTTCGGGAAATGCCTCATAAGTAAAGATTTGCAGTGCGGCTCGATCGCATTGAATTGCTTGCTCTATGTTGTCAGAGACATTGCCGTAAATTCGCTCTTTATAAGCAACACCCAGATTATTTTGTATATCCGCACACTGTACGGGAAATGCTTCGGGAGAATAAACAACCAGGGCAGCTTTATAATACTCGATACACTGCTCGATATTGTCGGCGCGAGAGCCTTCGATCCGATTTGAATAAGCATTTCCCAAATTCATTTGGATTCCCGCCCATTCTGCGGGTAAATTCATGCGAGTGTGGACTTGCAAGGTATTTTGATAAGATTGAATAGCACGCTCGATGTTAAAAGCGCGAGATCCCCGAATTCTATTTAGGTAAGCAGTGGCTAAATGATTCTGAGCAGCCGCCCAAATTAGCTGATTTTCATGATGGCTTAAAATTGGTAAGGCTGCTTCGTAACCGGCGATCGCAATTTCTAAGTTATTCGCCTGGGAACCTTGAGGGAACTTCTGAATTGCCTCGGCTACTAGAGTAAGAATTGCTGCTAATGTTAAACACTGTTGAAATTCATATTCCTTATAAAAATCATTGACTTTAAGTCGCAAATAGAGAGCAAATTCTTCATTTAATAGCTCTATATTTTCTAGCAATAAGGGGTAAAATAGCGTCTGATTTCCTTCACTTTGTGCTGCTACCAGCAGTAACTTCATCAGAAAATCGAAATAAGCTTGTTGTCGCTGTTCATCAAGTTCTTTAGCGTTCATTTCCGATATCCTATTTGCTAAATAGCCGGCTTTCTAGGAATTACCTTTAGCTCGAATTCGGTGGATTGCCTACCGAGAGCGATCGGGGCGGGTTTATGAGATTTCTTATTTGTATTGGAGACATTTGCGAACCCGCCCCTACAGGAATTATATCTATTTAACAGGACCTGGTATTAACTCCAAATCTCTGTTAATTTTTCTAGCAATTCTTCAGCTAATTCTAATAACTCGATTTCCCGATCGTCCCCTCCAATATCTTCCTCCAATTCCCGATCGCTGGCTGCATAAATTCCCTCACCTGTAAAAACGTCTTTAACAGCATAGGCTCTTTCATCTTCGGGCTCGTTGCAATAAATGCGATCTAGTTGGGCAACAATCTCTGCTAAAGGTCGAGTATTGAGTACATTTCTCACTTGCACTGCAACAGGATCGCCACCGAGCAAAAAACTATTAGCTAACTCCAGTCGCTCTAAATAATCTACGAAATCATCAAGGGTTTGAAGATTAGCGATTTGTATTTCTAAACCCTCTACTGATGGTACAAATCCTAACAGTTTTGCCGAGTTTAATTGTTCTTCAAACTGAACGGCTACATAGGCAATCCGATCTTCTGTCGCTTCTAAGGGAATGGCGATCGCACTTTCCCCGAACCACATAGGACGACACTCCAACTTACCGATTCCTGGGAGTACCAGATCGGCGACATTCCATCGAGCACAAACTATAGGCTGCCAGCTATCCCCTTGCTCTAGCTGGGGTTCATACGCTTGCCACTTCAAG
Source organism: Microcoleus sp. T2B6 (assembly GCF_036700475.1). Taxonomy (NCBI): domain Bacteria; kingdom Bacillati; phylum Cyanobacteriota; class Cyanophyceae; order Oscillatoriales; family Microcoleaceae; genus Microcoleus; species Microcoleus sp. T2B6. The sequence goes on from NZ_JAUBOZ010000082.1 coordinate 11,320, forward strand.
TAACTGTAAACGGCATAAACAGCTAATGTATTGAGGTAAACTCGCTTAGCCGCTTCCCCCTTGGTTGATGCGGGAGCGAGTTGCAGCGTTTCAGTTGTTAATTGCCTGGCCAGACGGTGAGCTTCGCTACCGAGGGGAACTTTCAATCGGGGGGCTTCTGTGCTGTTCATTGTTCAAACCTCTTTTTGGTATCCTAGCTCTAGAGCGATCGCCTGGAGTAAAGGGCGACAGTTCCTTTCCCAATGAGATTTTAGAGTTTGGTAGTTGATGTTATGTTCTCTGGCGATCGCGCTAAACTTATCTGGTGGGTTTTTTAGCAGGACTCTGGAACTGAGTAATTGGCAGTTACAAGTTGGATAGGTTTGAGGATGGCAATTCCGCAGTTTTTCCTTTGGATCTTGCTCGACGTACTGTTCCAATTTTAGACCAACCTGCTGTTGTTGTTCTCGTTCTATTTGTTCAATATAACCGTCAAGTCCACTGCGCGTGGGAATCTCAAAACCTGTTGTTGGTAGAAGTTCCAGCAGGGAAGTTTCGGTTTTACCGTCTCCAATAGGTGCGTCCAAACTGCGCTCGCCCTTTCCTTGTAACTTTAAATCTCTAATTCGCCAGCGGAGGTAACTGTTGACCCATTGCAGTAAGCGCTTTTGAATCAAGGGTTTATTAGGATTAAAGTCTTGACATAGTTGTCGGTTTACCCATTCAAAGGTACGATTTAAAGCGTCTAAGTAGTCTGGGTGGGTCGATTTAGTTAATCCCGGTAATATTTGAATTTCAACGAGCAGCAGATTCATAGCCTTTCGCCTTTTCGGGCTTTTCAAAGGGTACTGGCATACATCTACAATCAGGCGGTACAGTTGGTCATCCATAGATACGGAAACTCAAAAGGGATAAATTCTATTATTTCTATTATTTCCTAAAACCTTCCCTCCGAAAAAAAATTAGCTCTTTTGTAGCTCAACGAGTTGGCGCACCATACATAATTAGTAAGGTGCGCAGTGCGCACCCTACATAGATTTGAGATTTGAGATTTGTCCTCCCATCTAAAATCTAAAATGTAAACTCGTTATTCCCAATTATCCATTCACAAAAACGATCACCGTAAGCTGACTTTCACTTACACCCTGCACGATTCCCAAATAATTGTTCCCCGACTTCATCGCCCAAGAAGCGACGCTTGCACCTCCATCCAACTGCAAACTCACAGATTCAAAAGTCAAATTTGCAAATCCGATACCGTCAGTCAAACCAATTTTATCCCCCATCGCCAAATCGGTAATCACATCGGCACTAATTAAAGTAGCCGCAGCAGACAAACCTCCTGCTAAGATAAACGTATCATTTCCGCCGCCGCCCGTCAGCATATCTTGCCCGCGATCGCCCGCTAACAAATCCTCGCCGTTACCGCCCATCAAGATATCATCTTCTTTGCCGCCGCGAATAGTATCGTTACAGTCAACAGTCAACAGTCAACAGTCAACAGTCAACAGTCAACAGTCATTAGTCATTTGCACTATCGATGCAAAAAATTGTGAAATCTCTTCAGTGGATCTGATGTGATAAACACTTTTGGTATTTTGGGCGCGATCGACATACTCGCGATATCTGGGAGTCAAATACTTGTGACACAACCAAAGAACGCGGTAACTATTAATTGAACTCTTCAAGATCGGACTCTTGTCAGGCCAGCCTTCTGGTAGCCTAAAGCTACCTGTAATCAGCCGTTTAGTCACCCACCAGAAATGCACGTATAGGGGCAGATCGACAAAAACCAGACTATCCGCCTCGTTGAGTCGAAGCCAGACGGTTTCCATACAACCAAAACCGTCTATAATCCATCGGTCAGTAGCCAAAATTTTCTCATGGATACGCTTATATTCTTCGTTTGGAACCTCAGCGCCCCCAGATTTATATTGAATCTTATCCAAGGGGTAAAGTGGCAAACCAGTGATTTCTGATAATCTCTTGCTGAGAGTTGATTTACCGCCTCCAGCGTTGCCAAACACCGCTACTTTTTTCATAGTTATCCCTCTTATGAATGATGCAGTTTGTAGCAATACTTGATATTATTACTATAATAATCAATCTATCAAAATAGCCCCCTTGATTATCCTCTCCAAATTCAACGTAAAGCGCTCTTGTTTTTAGATTCCCGACTTCTTGGAGGAGTCGGGAATCTGGATATGATGTTTTTTAGGCGTTGACAAAAACAGAAGATGTAAGCTGACTTTCACTTACACCCTGCACGATGCCCAGATAACTGGTACCCGACTTAATCGCCGTAGATGCGACGCTTGCACCTCCATCCAACTGCAAACTCACAGCTTCAAAAGTCAAGTTTGCAAATCCGATACCGTCAGTCAAACCAATTTTATCCCCAGCCCCAAAATCGACGATCACATCCGCCCCAATTAAAGTAGCCGAAGCAGACAAACCTCCGGCTAAAATAAACGTATCATTTCCGCCGCCGCCCGTCAGCATATCTTGCCCGCGATCGCCCGCCAACAACTCGTCGCCGTTACCGCCAATCAAGACATCATCTTCTTTTCCGCCACGGATAGTATTGTTACCGTCAGATCCAATTAGTCGATCGTTATCATTGTTGCCGCTGATAAAATCATTGCCAACACCGCCATCAATTAAATCGGATTCTTTGCCGCCGGATAAGCTGTCATTGCCTCCTGCGCCATTAATTGTATCCGCACCTTGCATTCCATTAATGCTATCAACACCTTCTCCCCCGGTGATATTATCTTTGCCGGAAAGGGCAAAAATTGGCAATCCCGCAGCATTTGCTGGTATTTGAGTATCGGCACTATCTGATAGGAAATAATTGCCGCCACTGGCTGTATTTTTGGGTGCTTGTGTCGGGCTGCCGTCCCCTGTAGCATTGGGTATTGGCGAAGTAATAGATATAGTGTTGGGTGTGGGAGTAGGTGTGGGAGTAGGTGTGGGAGTAGGTGCGGGATTGACACTACCGTCAAGAGAAGTCGCAAAAACTTGCGTCCAATAGTGATTCCAATTTTCTGTGCCAGTATCATCGGCTAAGAAATAGTAACCGATGCCAATTTCTTTGAGATTCGGGTTAAGAATGTTAGCCCGGTGGCCGCTGCTGTTCATCCACGATGATACAACTTGTTCGGGTGTAGAAGAACCCGCAGCAATGTTTTCTGCGGCCGCTGAGAATTGATAGCCCGTTGCAGAAATCCGACTTCCTAATGACGAACCATCTTTTCCGGTATGGGAAAAGAAGTCTTGCAGTGCCATGTTTTGGCTGTGATTTCCCGCCGCATTTAGTAACTGAGTATTTAAGGTTAGCGGGGACAAACCTAATTTGCTGCGTTCGATGTTGGTAAGTTCTAAAACTCTGTTAATAAAGTTTTGATTGGTGGTTGAAGTTGGTGCAACTTGAGAGACCGATCGCTCTCCTATTAAAATGTCAGAGGACTGATAACCGGAATTTTGTAGTTGTTCAAGCATGGGGACGTTCAAGAGTTTTAAGAGTTTTTTTTGCTGGTAGATGACTTACCCTCTTAACGATAGTTTCCCCGATCGCTAGCTGGCCCGGCACAATTGAATAATTGTGTTAATCCCTGCCGCTGCTGTATTTATTTTGATTATAGCTGTTCTCAAAGTGGGGATGTCAAGAGGCTGGCTCTGATTGGAAAAGGGAAGAGTACGCTCGATTTGAAGGAGAGTTTCACAAGAATTTGCGATCGCCCGTGGCATCAATACAATTTTAGATTTGAGATTTTAGATTTGAGATTTTTCCTGATTAGTATGGTTTACGCGGCGCACCCAGCCCGCTGGCTTGCTGGCTAGAAACCCGGTTTCTACGATTTTTGCAGAGAGGAACGACAAATATAGGAAGAAACCGGGTTTCTGAATTCTGTGTGCGATCGCAAACTAAGTTTTTAGTAGAATCCTCACAAAAAATTCTAAATTAATTCACAATTCACAACCGCGCAGGGTTGTTCCGGATCGCAAAAGCAATCTCAAGATTTCAAACTATTTTCTTGTCCGACTTTAGCCTCCTGAGCAACTTGATCAACCTCATCTTTGGCGAGAATTTCCAAAGCTGTCTGTGCTTCTGCACCGCCCAACCGCCCCAAAGCTTGGGCGACTCTGTAACGGATTTGCCAATCTGCATTGGAAGCGTAGGGAAGCAGCAGCGGCAGCGCCCGTTTATCTCCCAATTCACCTAATGCACTAATGGCAATGGTTTGGATTAATTCGTTTTCAGAAGTCAGGGCATTTTCTAACATCGGAAAGGCTTTGGGATCTCCCATCTCTCCCAAAGCCGCGACGATGCTTAGTTGCACCAGCCATTCAGAGGTACTGCTATAAACTTGCTGCAAATCTTCTAAAGCATCGGTTAATTTCAATGCGCCCAAAGCATCGGCTGCTGCTGCTTGCACGTCGGGTTCGGGGTCGTTGTTCAGGCTGTTTCGCAGTACCTCTAAAGCGTTCGGTAGATTCTGCGTGCCGAGGGTTGATAATTGGCTGACTGCTGCGTAGCGAACCCGGACGTTATTATCGCCGATCGCAATTTGAATTAGTTTATAGGCGATCGCGGGTTCTAGTTGCCGCAGTTGGTTGACTGCTCGCAGTCTTTCGCCAAAATCCTCGGAATTCAGCAATTGTTCGACAGACTCAGGGGTAATGCTCATCGGATTTTAGATTTTAGATTTTAGATTTTAGATTTGGTAATTGGTAATTGCCAAAAGCAAGCGAGATTTAAGGAGTGATCGACTCATTTTCTGATACACTCCTGGAACTGCAACAGTTAATTTAAGATTCGGCAGCCATCGAGCGAATAATATCTCCCCTAGTGAGGATGCCGATTACTTTGCCAGCCGAATCGACCACCGGCAATCGGTGGATACTGCGATCGTGCATCAGTTTGGCAGCTTCTTGGACAGATTTGTCGGGCCCGATGGTAACTGGCTCTGTACTCATGGCTTCTCCTACTGTTTGTCCTAAAGCCTTGTGGAGTTCTCGCTCGTAACGAGAGGGATTTTCCAAATAAATTACGCTGTCGAGCACCATTATGTAAGCGGGGGGAGTTACGCCGGTTTCCCGCCACATCAAGTCGGTTTCGGAGATGACTCCTACCAACAAGTCATTCTCATCTACGACGGGAAGACCGCTAATGCGTCGTTCGGCTAAAATTTTAATCGCTTCGTTCAAGGGCATTTCGGGTCGCGCCAAAATCGGGTCGCGGCTCATTACATCGGCTACTGTTTTTGGCATGATTAGGGGTTGATTGAGTTGTTGCTCTAAATCGATCATATAGGGAAAGGGCGGCACAGACTGAAGAAAGGCAGCTCTGCTGAAGGGATTCGTTAGAAAGTAGAAGGAAGGAAAAAGCTTGAATGCCAGAATTTTGCTGTTTTTTTCGATCGCACTATAAAATTCTGCCCTTTGCCGGACTCCGGCGAGCGATGGGTCTGACCAAAATTAATGGGATTCAAGCCCCGTCCTTCTAGGACGGCTTTTTCTTGGTTTTCAAATTCCTAATTAACTCTCTAAGAACATCAGACTTAGTTCTGCCAACCGCCACACAATATTTTTCAAGTATCTCTAATTCAAAGTCTTCGAGCCTAAAATCTAATCGTTTTTTCATGAGTTTGTACGGATATATGGTGTACAATACTAGCATGAAATCACGCTACCAGTACCGAATTTATCCATCCGAGCAACAACGCAAAGACCTGGCAAGGCTCTTTGGTTGTGTGAGAGTCGTATGGAACGACGCTCTGGCACTGTGTAAGAAATCGGAGAAACTACCTAGCAATGGAGATTTGCAAAAAATATGCATTACTCAAGCCAAAAAGACCCAAGAGCGTGAGTGGTTGAGCGAGGTTTCTAATATCCCATTACAGCAATCTATTGCTGATTTAGGTGTAGCTTGGAACAACTTTTTCGCATCTATTAAGGGAAAAAGAAAAGGCAAAAAGGTTAATCCCCCTAAATTTAAGCAGCGGACAAACAGACAGTCAGCCCGTTTCCGAAAAGGGGGATTTAGCATCAAAGCTGCCAAGGTTTTCTTAGCCAAAATTGGGTGTATTAAGACTAAATGGTCGCGACCTCTGCCGTCTGAACCAAGTTCAGTCACCGTTATTAAAGACACCGCAGGGCGCTACTTCCTTAGTTTTGTTGTTGAGGTGCAGCCCGAAACCAAGCTAGCTTCTAACCCAGCAGTGGGTATTGATTTGGGCATAAAAATTTTTGCGGCGCTCAGCACGGGAGAGCGAGTGGCAAGCCCCAGCTACTCAAAGTTAGACCGTAAAATTCGACGCTCTCAACGCAAGTTATCACGACGCTCTAAAACATCAAAGCGGCGTGAACGGATGCGATTGAAGGTGGCGAAACTCAAAGCAAAACTGCGAGATATCCGCAAGGACTTTCTGCATAAACTATCGACTAAGGTGATAAACGAGAACCAAGTTATCGCCCTAGAAGATTTAAACGTCTCCGGACTCCTGAAGAACCGCAAATTATCCAGAGCAATCAGCTCCGCTGGATGGCGGGAATTCAGAACAATGTGTGAGTCTAAGTCGGAGAAAGTTGGACGTGAGGCAAGTTGTCATCAGCAGATGGGAACCAACCAGCCAAGTTTGTTCGGATTGTGGTTACCGCTGGGGCAAGTTAGACCTTTCGGTGAGAGAAATTGTCTGTATGAATTGCGGCACTCTTCACGACAGAGACGACAACGCCTCAAAAAATATAGAACAAGTCGGGGTAGGGCATATCCACGACTCAAAATGGGCAGGGAGGGAGTGTAAGACCTCAATTGAGGCAGTTCCCGATGAACTGTCAACCCGTCTAAAGTACGAACAGTTAACTCTGTTCGACTGGTAGGGAATCACCGCGCCTTCAGGCCGGTGAGGATGTCAAAAGATTGTTAAGATATATTAAAGAGCGGATAAATCCTTACCAATGCCAGAATCTCCAGCCACAGAACCAGACTCCCAACCAGAAGCGCGCTGTGTATTGGTTTGCCAGTATCAATCTTGCCTGAAAAATGGTTCAGCAGCAGTGCTAGCTGCTTTTGAAGCTCAACAAGTTGCAGGGGTGAAAGTGGAGGCCTGTAGTTGTCAGGGACAGTGCACCACTGGCCCGACTGTGCGAGTTACCCCAGACGAAATTTGGTATTGTCGAGTTAAACCGAGTGATGTACCGTTGATTGTGGAAGAGCACCTCAAAGGGGGAAAACCTGTAGAGGCGCTGTTCAATCCGAGAATTCATGCGCGTTATTATTATTAATATTGACTTGATTCGGGAGAAATTTTAATACCAAATCCAAATTCTGTACCCCTCCAAATTATTCTGGTAATAAGCTGCTAGGCAGCTAAACCCGACAAAGTGAATCAGAGAAAATTTGGCTCCAGCTAATTAGGTTAGAATGACAGTAACTTCTACAACTTATGCAATTTGTTGCTACACATAGCACGCGATATCTTGAGAGACACGACTTGACATCATTGGTGTCCACTTAAGTCGAAGACTGCCTGGGACTGTTCTATTCTTTCACTTAACGGAGGTGTGAACATACTTTTTGACCGCTACTCTGAGGTAAAAACCCTCTGACTGTCAGGCAGAGAGAGGGTCGCAACTATCTACGCCTTAAAAGAGGTCGTGTTTGCCTTTATTCGCATCTAGCTCAATTCGTGCTGGACAATAGGCTGCTGGAACGTTGCAATAGCGACATTCCCAGTGACTCGGCGCTTGAGGTGGAGGAGTTGATCCACTAATTATGGCAACAGTTTGGAGGAAGAAATCCTTGAATTTAGTGTCAACATCTAATGGAGGAATTTCTACTATTTCATCGGGATACACGAGCCGCCCCGCAGGAGTCTGACCTTGGCAGAGAAGTTTGCCTTTTGGCGAGAGAGGAAACAGCAGCATATAAATCAGCACTTGATACTTGTGTGCAATTTTCTGCTTGCCGGATTTACAATCTTCTATGATGATCTGACCAAAATCATTCACTACAATGTCCGGCTTGCCACCGATGTCGCAAGTCTTGCCGTTAATTGTGAAGGAATTGTCATCCTCAACATAGACAGCAGACCCTTGGGCTTGATGTTGCATTTTCTGTTGGATTACCATCTTGTCATGGGCAGAGGAGTCAAAATCACTGGGTAGTTTGGGGAACTGGTAGTTAGCCAACGACCATGCTGTGAACTGGCACTGCTTTTCTTGAGCCATTAAGCCAGAAAGCCAAGTCACCCAGATATAGGGTTTTGAACGTTTTTTAGCAGCGGGTTGAGTCGTTCTGGTTTCCTTGGGGAGTTTGGTAGATGTTGATTTGCGAGTCGTCTTAGGTTTTTGATTGGAAGAAATTGAGAAAGCTTGTCCTGATTCTTCGGGAAAAAGGGAAAGTTGTATGTTCATATTTTTTTATGTGAAATCTACTTTTTTGGTAGATGATTGACTGCTGAATCTAGATTAATCAAGAAAACCTGTCAATTAAATAAGTTTAAAATAGAGAAGAAATAGAATTTAATAGAGTTTTTGGTCAAAACCGAATTTACGTCGAAATTAGAAGAATGAATTGCTATGCTAAGATGACTGGCAATAACTTAATATAATCTCCCTATTGCGGGTGTGATATGGACTCCCAGGATGACTCACAACAATTAAAGCTTATGTTTCTAGATAAAGTGGCTAACCACTACGGTTTTTTTGGGAAGCAGCGAGATGTTTTCTTAAGTCGTTTTGATCAGAACAATGCGAATAAGAAGCGTAAGGCACTTGCAGAATATCTGTGGAAAAACGAGGAGATTGTCAATCAGGAACAGACTTTCCAAGATCACTTGACTGCTGTATGCGATGTGCTGTCTATAAATGGCTGTCCTATTGTAAAACCAACTGGTCGAGGTCAGCCCCGCAAAGGTGAAAGCCCTTGGGAGCAAGCATTCAAGTGGTTGTGGGAAAAACAGTTTCCTGAGTGGCTTCAAAAACAAAGGTCTAATGATTCAAGCGTTGGTACAACCGCTCTTATCGCGGCAGAAATGGACGACTGGCGCAGACAGTTTCGATCACTGATTGACATTAAGACAGAAGGTTTCGTAGGTCGTAAATACGTTTTCGATAAGATTGAGGATTTCCTGAGCAACAAGCCCAACGGTTATTTCACCATCGAAGGCGACCCCGGCTTGGGTAAAAGTACAATACTCGCCGAGTACGTCCGACGACATGAATGCGTAGCCCATTTCAACGATCGCCTGGGAAGAATCAATTGCACTAGCCAATTCCTAGAGAGTGTTTGCACGCAACTGATCGCCAAATACCGCTTGCCCTACTCGGAGTTGCCGCCAGATGCCAATCAAAACAAGGCTTTCTTGGAAAAATTACTGTCTGAAGTCAGCGAACAACTCAAGCCGGGAGAACGACTGGTAATTGTTGTCGATGCGCTGGATGAGGTTGACTTGGAGAGCCAGGACAAAAGTGCCAACATCCTATACCTGCCCCGCTACTTGCCCAAGAATGTTTACTTCGTGATTTCACGGCGGCGGGGGGTCGATATTCTCTTTGTGGTGGATACGCCGAAGTACCTGTTTGACCTGATGGCAAAGGAATACGCTGACCGTAGCTTACAAGATGTCCAGACCTATATTCGGCAGCACGTTAATGAGCATGAGCGACTGCGCCAGTGGATTCAGGCTAACAGCTTGACAGTCGAAGATTTCATTACCCAACTAGCCGACAAGAGCGAAAACAACTTTATGTATCTGCGCTGCGTGCTAGTAGAAATTGAGGATGGGATTTACCAAGATGGAAGCATTGAAAGCTTACCCCAAGGTCTAGAAAATTATTACAAAGATCATTGGCGACTCATGGGCATGACCACCGACCCGCCACCGATCGCCAAGTTCAGAATTGTTTACATCCTATCAGAAACTTCCGAGCTTATCCCAGATAAAGACATTGTTCAAATCATCAAATATACGGGAGAACAAGAGGCCGAATTTAACGTGCAATACGTACTTAAGGGATGGAAACAGTTTTTACACAGCCCAATCATGTACGGACAAACCTTTTACAGGTTTTATCACCATAGTTACCGTCGGTTTATTGAAAACCGCGAGGATGTAAAGGCAGCAGGGATAACAATTGAGAACATAAAAACTCTGATGGCAGATAGTAACTGGCAGGAGTTGTACGGCGATGGGTAAGTTAGCAGAACGCTTAAAGCAACTACCGCAAGGTAGCCGGGTTTATAAATTGAAGGCTCTACCAAAGCTCCTGGCAGACGCTGTACAAGTAGATCGGCTGTACATCCTCCTAACAGATTTTGATTTCATTGAAGCTAAGATTTCTGAATTAGGGCCACAACCACTGATTGAGGATTATGACTTGGCTTTCACTCCCGATATCTTAAATGCTGGAGAGTGGGTTAAGAGTGAGGGTAACAATTTGAGATTGATTCAAGGCGCATTGCGGTTATCCGCGCACGTTTTGGATCAGGATAAAATGCAACTAGCAGGACAATTGTTAGGGCGTTTGATGGCTTTTGAGGAGCCAGAGATTAAGGGACTTCTGGAACAGGCCAAGCAGTGTAAAGCAGCTCCCTGGTTGCATCCACTGACATCTAACTTAACACCACCTAATGGAGCATTACTGCGTACCCTGATTGGGCATACCGGGGATGTAGATGCAATTGCCATTACGCCCAATGGACATCAGGTAGTCTGCGCTTCATCTGATAACACCCTAAAAGTTTGGGATTTGCAAAGTGGGGAAGAACTACGTACTCTCACCGGGCATACCAGCTTAGTACGGTCAGTCGCTATCACTCCCGATGGAAAACAAGCTGTTTCCGCTTCATTTGATAACACCCTAAGAGTTTGGGATTTGCAAAGTGGGGAAGAACTACGTACTCTCACTGGGCATACTAACTTCGTAGAGGCAGTCGCCATCACTGCCAATGGAAAACAAGCTGTTTCTGCTTCAGGGGATTTCACAGTTAAAGTCTGGAATTTGGAGAAGGGAACTGAAGAAAGCACCCTGAATGGGCATACCTTTTTTGTTGAAGCCATAGCTATCACACCGAATGGGCTACAGGCTGTTTCTGCTTCCTGGGATAAAACTCTCAAGGTCTGGGATTTGCACACTGGACGCGAAGTACGTACCTTTAACTGGAATACTAACTCAATAGTGGGAGTTGCTATTACTCCTGATGGGCAACAGATTGTATCCACTTCCTGCGATAGCATCAAAGTTTGGGATGTAGAAAGTGGAACTGAAGTGCTTACTATCAACGAGGATACAGCTTCAATTAATTCGGTTGCTATTACCCCCAATGGAAAACTGGTAGTTGGTGCTTTAAACGATAACACCCTCAAAGTCTGGAATTTACAGACCGGAGAACAACTGCGTACCCTTATAGGTCATACCTACCCGGTACAGGCTGTTGCTATTACCTCAGATGGGCAACAAGTTGTTTCAGTTTCAAACAATAAGACCATCAAAGTTTGGGATTTGCATAGAAGTGTTAGAGAGCGTAATCTCATGGGGCATACCGATTTGGTATGGACGGTCGCTATTACTCCAGATGGGCAACAGGCTGTTTCCGCTTCCTGGGATAAAACCCTTAAGATATGGAACCTGCACAATAGAACTGAAGTGCGTACCTTAACTGAGCATAATGACAAAGTGCAGGCAGTTGCTATTACCCCTGATGGTCAAAAAGCAATTTTAGCTTTGTGGGATAAAAGCCTCCAAATTTGGGATTTAAAAACAGGAACTGAAGTGCTTACCCTCGTCGGGCATACCAGCTATGTAGGATCAGTTGCTATCACTCCCGATGGGCAAAAAGCTGTTTCTGCTTCAGGGGATTTCACTGTCAAACTTTGGGATTTACATAGTGGAGAACAACTGCGTACCCTGATCGGGCATACTTATATGGTAAATGCAGTAGCCATTACTCCTGATGGACAACGAGTAGTTTCAGCTTCATCAGATAACACTCTCAAAATCTGGGACTTACAGACAGGAAAAGAACTACATACTCTTATAGGGCATACCAGCTATGTAGAGGCAGTTGCCATCACCCTAGATGGGCAACAGGCTATTTCAGCTTCAAGGGATAAAACCCTCAAAATGTGGGATTTACAAACAGGAAAAGAACTTCGTACCCTCATCGGGCATACTGACAAGGTATGGGCAGTTGCTATCATACCCAAAGGACAACTAGCAGTTTCAGCTTCAGAGGATCACTCTCTGAGGGTCTGGGATTTGCAGAGTGGCAGAGTGATTGCTAGTTTCAGTAGCGAGGATGAGTTACTTGCCTGTGCGGCTGCATCGGATGGGGTGACGATTGTCGCGGGTGACTCATCAGGCCGAGTGCATTTCCTACGTTTGGAGGGGATGTAATGCAGTCAACCCCGATGCGCTCCTTCTTAGCTGCGTAGCAGCTTAGCTGTGGTTCTTTATCTGGCCAATTAACAATCACACACTACCAATTATCAGATCATAAATAGGTTATTCAACCAGAGTTGGGCATATATGTACGACTTGAAAATCCAAGGAATTGCGGTTAGTTTGTTCGTCCTAATTCTGGGGCGTCCGTCGGCGGTTGCGGCTCAAACGTCGGCGGTTGCTGGGGATATTTGTCTTGGGGAATTGGGAGCGCAAGTAGATGCGATCGCCAACCGTCCCGAATTTAGCCGATCGCGCTGGGGCATTTTGATTCAACCTCTATCTTCTTCTACTACTCTCTACAGTCGCGACGCCACCAAATATTTTATTCCAGCATCAAATGCCAAGCTGCTAACCACAGCCGCTGCTTTACAGAAACTCGGTGCAGACTTTCGGATTAAGACATCGGTTTACAGCGGCGAAAATGGCAGTTTGTACGTTGCCGGCAGGGGAGATCCGAGCATTGCAGAAGCTCAGTTAAAATCCTTGGCGCAGCAGTTGAAGCAGCGGGGAATCAGTCAAGTTAACCAGTTGATTGGGGATGACAGCTATTTTCAAGGCAGTGCAGTCAATCCGAATTGGGAATGGGAAGACGCGCAAGCTGGCTACGGAGCACCGATTAACAGTTTAATTTTCAATCAAAACGCGATCGACCTTCTTTTGTCCCCACAGGCGATCGGGCAACCTCTGAAAGTTACTTTTGCCGAACCAAAGCTGGCAAATCAGTGGCAACTTCAGAACAATACTGTTACCGTCGCTCAAAACGAATCTGAGTTTATTGAAGTTGGCCGGGAGTTCGATCGACCTATAATTCGAGTGGGCGGACAGTTGAAAGTTGGTGCGGAACCGGAATCAGCTTATGTCGCAGTTGTCAACCCCGCTAATAATTTTTTGCAGTATTTTCAACAAGTTCTGGCTGCTGAGGGAATTCCTGTTAAACAGGCTTTAGTTGCATCGGCTTCTCGCAATTTAAATCAAGAATTAGCGACTGTTGAATCGCCGCCGCTGGCGGAATTGGTGAGAGAAACTAATCGCGAAAGCAACAATCTTTATGCAGAAGTTTTATTGAGATTGCTGGGAAAAGTGACAGACAAGATGCCTGTGCCACAAACACTCACAGGCAAGATGCCTGTGCCACAAGAGGATACAGGTGAAATGGGTTTGAAAGAGTTAAAAACAGTTTTAACTCAATTAGGAGTAAATCCAAACAGCTACAGATTAGCCGACGGTTCCGGCTTGTCTCGCCACAATTTAATTACTCCAGAAGCCTTAGTGGAAACTTTGAGATTTATGGCCAATTCACCTGCTGCATCTATTTACCGCCAGTCACTGCCGATCGCTGGCGAGAGCGGCACTTTGAAAAATCGCTTTAATGTTACACCAAACCGCGTAAATTTGCAAGCAAAAACAGGAACTTTGAGCGGAGTTTCGGCGCTGTCGGGATATATCGAAGTTCCGAATTACGAGCCGCTGGTGTTTAGCATTATCGTCAATCAATCTGACCTATCGGCTGCAAAAATGCGATCGGCAACGGACGAAATTGTGCTATTATTGAATCGCCTGCGCCGCTGTTAAAACAATACATTTAAGGTGATAAACTTGAACTCAGTAGTTACACCTAAAACACAGGACACCCCAAAACCCTACAAGTTTTAAGTTTAATTAGATTGCAGCGGCGGGACTCGAAAAGCAGCTACAATAGAAGTAGAAAATTTAACAGCATTGGGCCGTTTTAGCCTGCTACCAGTCGGCGGGTTCTGTACTTCCCGAAAATAAGTCTAACTTTCCAACTATGAATTCTTTAGATTCCGAACAGCAACACATCTTTGTCGAAACCAACAACATCCGCCTGCACTGCGTTTCTCAAGGAGAAGGCGAGCTCGTTCTCCTCCTGCATGGGTTTCCAGAGTTTTGGTACTCTTGGCGTCATCAAATCCCTGCTTTAGCGCGTCATTTCAAGGTGGTAGTGCCGGATTTGCGGGGCTACAACGATTCCGACAAGCCGGAAAGCGGCTATGATTTAGATACGCTGAGCGCGGATATTCGCGGTTTGATTGCGAGCCTCGGTTATACAAAAGCTCACGTTGTAGGTCATGATTGGGGAGGGGCGATTGCGTGGCACTTAGCTCAAAAATTCCCCGAACAACTCAACCGCTTGGCAATTTTAAACGCTCCGCACCCGCAGCGATTCGTGCAGGAAATGGCGAGCAATCTAGATCAAATCCGCCGCAGTTGGTACGTTTTGGCGTTTCAGGTTCCCGGCATTCCGGAATGGTTGATCCGGCAAAACTTGAAAGATTTTGTTCACAATGTGTTCCAAGGACAAGCTGTTCGCAAAGGATCTTTTAGCGCTGAGGAAACTAAGATTTATCAGACTGCTTTAGAAAAGCCGGGAGTATTAGCCGCCGCTATCAATTATTACCGGCAGATGTTTCATCCGCAGAGGCTTTGGAATTTGGGGCAGAAATTAGAACCTGTGACAGTGCCTACTTTGGTGCTTTGGGGAGAAGAAGATGCGTTTTTGAGCCACAAACTTGTAGAAGGTTTAGACAGATTAATTACGGCTCCGTTTAAGTTGAAATTAGTTCCTCACTGCGGTCACTGGATTCAGCAGGAAGCGCCGCAAACGGTGAATCGAGAATTGCTGAGTTTTCTGAGAAATTCTTCTGCTTCTGTGGCTTTGGCATAGAAAAAAATTAACGCTTGCACATAAGAACGGGCTCTCCGGCCCGTTCCACAAAAATTCAATGTTCTTGTGGAACGGGCATCTTGCCCGTTCTTAATATCTGACGCACCCTACTTATTTATTAGTCCCAGAGCAAATTTTCTTGGAGCAGCAGTGCAATCATCGCAGTTCTGGAACAAACACCGAGTTTGATAAAAATCCGCCTCACGTAAGTAGCAACCGTCCAGTGACTGATATTTAAATTTTTGGCAATACATTTGTTTGGCAGGCCTTGGGCTATTAATTGCGCGATCGCTCTTTCCCGTGGGCTCAGGCTAATTTCCGGTTTGTAACTTGTGCTTTGCATACTTTTGCAATGAGGTAACGAGTTAAAATCTAATCAATTAAGGGTAGAATTCCGAGTTTCTCTCGAACTTCAGATAAAGGAGTTTCCCAATCAGATGCAACGTCCCAATTAATTAACCGAGTGGCTAATTTTCCGTGTTTTAAGCCTTTGATAATTTGTCCGATCTCGCATTTGCCGCTGAGCAGTCCAACTAACACTAAAATCGCACAAGAAGGACGAAATACTTGAGCGCGAGTAAACGCTTGAAGTATAAATTCATCTTCTGTTGAAGCCGAAAGACCAGTCAGAACGTGCCAAACGTCGTGGTTTCGCTGAATCCAGTCTCCCGATGCGATCGGCTCAAAGCCTTGTTCGTCTAGAAATCGCGCCACTTCACACCCTAATGTTCCTGCTGGCAGTTGGCGCAATTTCTCCAAGTCTATATCAAAATGTCGATCGCTCTCAATTTGAGGATTAATTGTTTGAGCCATTTTTAATATAACTCCTAATTGACCGTCAGCCATAATTTATTCTCCCTTCAACAATGATTTAAGTTTCGAGCAAATTAATTTGTGTTTGTCAAGTTCATTTTTGCGCTGAATCAAGACGACTTTTTTTACCGACTCAGCTTAAAAATCGTACTTTCTGTCACAGCAATGGGGTTTCAGGAGCTTTTACATTTCTTTACAAGCATTCTTAGATTTGAAATCAGCTACCTGTAAAAATCGCCCTAGTGTTTGTAATCGCAACTTGACCCACCGGGAAGTACCCGTAAAATCCACAGTATTTAGCGGTGACTGGAACTCCCTTACTTACGTATATAAATTTATTCTGCTGCTAATTATTGGAACCTGCAATGAGTCAGAAGTTGAAGCTTGCAGGCCTCGTGATGCAGGTGCATACAAGTGAAGAGAGTTGAAGGGAGCTGAAGTAAGGTGAAGTTATGCAGAGTTGATTTTTCGGAATTACGCAGTAGTGCCAATCCCCCGTGGTTGCCGAATTTGTCGTGGCAATCATGGGGGGTTGCCCGTATGTCGTTAGAATGTCGCTCAAATGAGTGTCACTCATTTGAGCGACTGGTCAAGTATTTCCACCAACAGCTACAAATAAAGTAGAGATTCATACAAGGTGTTGCTGTGAAAAAACTTTCCCTTTTGTTATCCACAGGAGTTGTGTCATTGATTTGGTGCGCTGCTGCTAGCGCTACCACTTATGTTAATCCTAACGGTAAAACTACTTTAAACTTGTCAGAAAAAGGAAACAATCGCAGCGGTTTTTACTTAACCAAAGTAGGCAATCGGGAATTTTTTGGCAATATTCAAATTACCCGTTCCGAAGGAGCAGCAGGCTCTTACTATTACAATGGGACTTTCAAAGACAGTGCGACAGGCCCTGGCAGAAAAATTGTTTGTTCTGGAGATATTGCCATTGTCAGGCGTCAAGTGGGAAGAAGCAGCCAATTGGGAGCCGAAGTTACTTGGAAGGTGAAAGCAGGAGAAAATTGTCCTTCTATTGGCCAGACATTCAAAGTAAATTTAGTCGAAGCTTTACCGCGTCCTAATGCAAGTGGCGACTATACTTCTAGCAATGCTAATACTTGGTCGAGTCCAACAAATGGTTTTGTAACTTGGCCTGCTTGGCGAGTCACCTCGCGAGATGGACAACTCAACTGCCGCAAGACCGCAAACGGAGCAATTCAACAAGTTTACCGCGCGGATAAAGATACAGTTGCTGCTGAACTCAGGGGAGCCAATGCGATTACGATGGCGAACGGTCAACCCTGGTTGCTGACAAGACAAGGCTGTTATGTGCGCGCTAATTCTCAATACGTTCAGCCAGTTTCTATGCCTGAATAAGTGTTAGTAAATAGGGAGCATCTCAATGAAAGCAGCCCTCCGCTAGAAATTGGAGTTTTGAGGCAATAGGCAGAAGGAAGGAGCCAGAAGAAGTATTTTTACAAATATGAGATGCTCCCTGTTCCGCTGTCAGAGCCACGCGGCTTACCAAAAGACATGAATCCAGTTTACAAGGAGTATTTTGAAAACAATTCTGTTGGGATAGAGCATCACTTTACTTGGTTTATACCAATTTTTTATGAGGTTGCATAGAATCCGATCCCCCCTAGCCAAGAGGGCGGGCACGGGGAGTAGGGGTCGCACCGCCCCTACTAAGGGGGGGACAAGATTCTTCTCAAAGTCAACCCCTACTCCCCAACAACCAGGGGGATTTAGGGGGATCGAGATATGTGCAAGTTCACATTAAATTGGTATTATGGTTCGGGAAGTTATTGAATATGATGGGGAGGGAATGTTTTTACCATGCACGGGTTATGTAGACCGTCGATATGCTTATCCGTTTCATAATTCAGGTTTTTTTTCACAGGATTTGCTAAACAATGAACCTGTTTATAAGTATAAAAAAGACAATACAACTGAGGTTTCACGGGTGGACACTTATCGAGATTATGTGGGTTGCGTAGAGTGGTAGATTGAAGAGTTATTGAAGCTAGGAAATCCAAAAGAAGTCCGCGTTATTTTGGGGCTTCACTACTAAACAATCCATCGCTGCATAACAATTGCCATGCAAAGGAGTACCATCTCATCCCTGTTTATCCTGCAAAACTTACATAGGGTGACAAAAGTTACGCTCGCCCGTTAAATAGAAACTCGCTCTCGTCATTAAATTAAAATTAAAGTGCTCAAAGAATCGCCGACTTTCCTGTTAAACAAAAACGTCGCACCATAGCTACAGCCTGCCAAGGAGGATGTCAATCAGAATAGTGGTATCGACAAGAGATAATCGTTAGATACTCGTCATCCACAGCATAAACTAATCGATTCGTATCATCAATTCGCCTCGACCAAAAACCAGCCAGATTCTCCCTCAGTGGTTCTGGCTTTCCCATCCCCTCAAACGGCAATCGGATTGTTGCCTCAATTAGCTTGTTAATTCGTTTTAACGTTTTCTTGTCTTGCCCTTGCCAATATAAATAATCGCCCCAAGCCTCATCCGTCCATGCTACCTTTCTAGTCATCCAACAAATGTCGCTCCACCACTTTCCCCTGCTTAAACTGAGCGATAGAACGCTCCAAATGGGCAGCATTGGCGGGAGATTTGAGTAAATGAACTGTTTCCAGCAAACTATTAAAGAACTCTAGCGACATCACCACGGCATCCTCCGCATCCCGTCTCGTGATGATGGTATAGTCCGTATCTTCCACTACTCTGTCTAAAACAGCCTTGAGGTTATTTCTCGCTTCGCTAAAAGAAACAATATTCATCAGAAAGAGGGGTTTGAAACCCCGTCCTTTTAGGACGGCTTTACATTGAGTTAAAAGATGCAGCGGGGTGGAGGGGTATGGTTGCCCCAAGGCGTGAGGTATGGTTGCCTCAATCTCCTTTCGGAGTAAAGTTAGCACGCGCCTTTGTTTAGTGAGCTTGTTAGGCCCAAAGCACTGTAAAGCGTGACCTTAGAACTGTTTAACTCTCAACGATAGAGCAAGGGACTAGCTACGCATCCCAGGGTATCGTGACTCAAAAAACGTAGTCAATTAAGACGCTTGGCTGGTGAGAACGGCTTGTTAGATATCTCCTTCAAGCCTCATGCCTTTAGGCTGAGGTTCCTGACCTACTTGACATTTGTACTACTTACTGTACAAGTATAGCAATCCGCAATATATTTGGCAATCCGGATCTCATATCATGTCCGGTCAATTTACTGGTTCTATGGCTGGAGCCTGGGAACCGATACCTAGAGTCCGAGCCGAAGCCGAGCGAAAATTAAATTCGAGGCTCGCTTGTCGCTGTGGAGCGTTTCTTTCGCAAAGAACGAAAGTAACGAGTAAAACGAGTAAACCAGTAAATTCGATCGCGGCGAAGCATAATTTACTGGTTTTACTTCCAGGCTGTGTTACTGGTTTACGGGCTGTGCTTCTTAACCCATTTAAGCGACAAGCGAGCCGAAGCCGAGCGAAAATTAAATTCGAGGCTCGCTTGTCGCTGTTGAGCGTTACTTTCGTTCTTTGTGAAAGTAACGAGTAAGACGAGTAAACAACCCGTAAACGAGTAATAATTGAGGACTAAAAAAATTAGATTTCTTCGTCCAAAACTTCTACATCATCTACATCATCTACATCATCTACATCATCTACATCATCTACATCATCTACCTCAATAGGAGCGACAGAATTAGCAGAAACTAGAGCACCAGTCTCAAGTTTCTTTTTAACTAGCTCCTCAATTTCATTTTTGAAATCGATGTTTTTCTCCATGTGCTGGATCACTTTGTCTCGTCCTTGAGCTATGTTCTCTCCGTTGTAGCTATACCAAGAACCTTTTTTGATGATTACTCCCATTTCGTCGGCCAAGTCAGTCAGACAGCCTAAAGTAGAAATGCCTTTGCCAAATACAATGTCAAATTCGGCAATACGGAAAGGCGGAGCAACTTTATTTTTAGCAACTTTAACTTTCGTGCGGTTGCCGTATTCTTCTGTACCTTTTTTCAAGCTTTGAATGCGGCGAATGTCAAGCCGCACGCTGGCGTAGAACTTGAGTGCGTTACCGCCGGTTGTTGTTTCCGGGTTGCCGTAAGTTATGCCGATTTTCTGCCGCAATTGGTTGAGGAAAATGACGGTACAGCCGGATTTGCCGATGTTGCCGGTGATTTTCCGCAAAGCTTGGCTCATCAAACGCGCTTGCAAACCCATGTGGGAGTCGCCCATGTCGCCTTCGATTTCGGCGCGGGGGACGAGGGCGGCTACGGAGTCAATTACTACGATATCGACGGCGACGGAACGGACGAGTTGATCGACGATTTCTAGGGCCATTTCGCCGGTATCCGGCTGGGAAACTAAGAGATTTTCAATATCGACGCCTAAAGCTGAGGCGTAGGTGGGATCGAGGGCGTGTTCGGCATCCACGAAGGCTGCGATACCGCCGGATTTTTGGACTTCGGCGATCGCGTGGAGAGCTAGAGTGGTTTTACCGGAACTTTCCGGGCCGTAAATTTCAATAACTCGGCCTTTTGGCAAACCGCCGCCCAAAGCAATGTCCAGTGTCAGGGCTCCGGTGGGAATGGTTTCTACCCTCATGCGAGTGGAGTCTCCCAATCGGACGATCGCCCCTTTGCCAAAGCTGCGCTCGATTTGGGAAAGTACGGAAGTTAGGGCTTTTTGCTTTTCTGAGTTTTCAGTGGAAGTTTTTATAGACGCTTCTTTTTTTGCCATTTGCGGTACGCGGGTAGACCCCTTGCGGAGCTTGTTGATTAACTGTACAACACGTATGTTAGCAGTTATTTTTGGGGTCTGGAGGTTCTGGGAGCATTTGGTTGAAGATTCTTGATTTTGGGGTGGTTCAGCCTGCTCCCGCCTTCAATTAAAGTCGGCGACCCTCTCACGAGAGCCGCCGCTCTCCAAAACCGTGCGTGAAGTTAAACTAAGCGATTCCCTCACGGGAACCACTCGTCTTCAGAACCGGACGTGACACTTTCGCGTCATCCGGCTCCTCTGTATTTTGACCCTTGATATGGGTACTTCCAACAGGGGACTTGATATCCATTGTTGTTTTTGTGTCGTGACAATGCCTGTGGAGTAATTGAATGTTGTTGTAGTTATCTTTTCCGCCTTGTGAACGGGGGATGATGTGATCAACCTCAATTAAATCCTCAGAACGCATATATAAGTTGCAGTGTGGACACTTCCCTTTTTGTATCTTCATGAGTCGAGAGACTCTTGTCGATGTTTCTGGGTGAGTTCCTCTACGGGCGCTCCAATACGCCCAATCTCCATTGAAGGGGCTGAACTTGCCTTTGACTTTTATGTGTCTAACAATTGGCGTTTTCTTATGTTCAGCTAAAAGGAAAATTTCTTCCCCTGAACTTGCCCCAAATGCCCAGTTTCTTTCTCCGACAGTTTGCCAATATTTATCAGCAATCCAGGAGGAATTTTTGTTTGGGTGACGGCGTTCTGCCCATGCCTTCAATTGGCTGTAAAGGTGATTATCGCAAGTATTGAACGTTTCCTTGCTAACTACTGTTGAGTAGTAATTACTCCATCCCACAATTACAGGATTCAGGTGGGCAATTAGTGCTTCCTGTGAGGCCGTTTTGTGGGCGGATATTATCTCTCCGATTGCCCGTACATGGAGTTGAATTTTCTTTTCGCTGGGTTTGATGAGTGTTTTGAACCCCAATAATTTCCCCTGGACTCTTCCTGTATGTGTTTGACCAACTGGATATTGTCTGATATTGAAACCCAGGAAGTTAAATCCTGGTTGTTGGTTTTCCACTTGCCTCAAGGTGTGAGTTATTCGAGTTTTCTTTTCACTCATTTCTAACCCCATCCCATTCAGCCATTCTGCTACTATCTGTTTGCTCTGAGTGATGACGTGAAGACTTGGGTGTAATACCACAAAGTCATCGGCGTATCTCACTATCGTCAGGGCGCTGATGTTTTCCTTTTTTCTTCCTGGGAGACTTGACGCAAATTGCTTGAGTCTATCTTCCAAGCCGTGAAGGGCTATGTTTGCTAATAAGGGTGAAATAACTCCCCCTTGAGGGGTTCCTTCATCGGTAGGGAACAACTTGTTTGCGTCCATCACCCCCGATTTAAGCCACAATTTTATGAGGCGGTTTAGAGTCGGGAATGTATGCAGTAAGCGAGAGAAGTGCCTGATGGTTGATGCGGTCAAAGCATTTGGTAATATCAGCATCCAGCACATATTTTGCTTTTTGAGCGATTACCGTATGAATAGCTTCTATTGCATCATGGGATGAGCGTCCTGTTCTGAATCCGTAACTGTTTGGCTCAAATCGAGCTTCCCATTCGGGTTCTAAAGCTAGCTTCACCAAAGCTTGTAAAGCTCTGTCGTGCATTGTTGGTATACCCAAAGGGCGCTTTTCCTCTGTTCCTGGTTTGGGAATCCAAACTCGGCGGGTTGGACGCACCTTTTGTTTGATACTCAGGTTATTGACAAGTTTTAGCCTTTGTTTAGGTGCTAATGATTTAACCCCATCGACTCCAGCGGTTTTTTTACCAGTATTGTCCTGAGTTACTTTTCGCACGGCTAACATTTTTGCTGACCAAGAACGCATCAGCGTTTTTTGGAGTCTACGAACTGCTTTGATGTCACCACGTTCAGAAGCTTTGAAGATTCTCTTTTGGAGCTTGAATACTTTCTTTTCCAGCTTGCGCCAGTTGGTTGTATTCCATTCCACCATCACGAATTCGTGTGTATTAGACATTTGTACTCTTACTAAAAATTCTTCCTTTCAAAACACAGTGAGTCTGTGGGCATATTCTCTTCATTACAAAGAGACATTCGCTTTTGACTCAATCCTTCCCTCGGTAGTATACGGTTAGCACCTGCTCAGGTATCGACCACACTGAGAACTATTCGAGGGTTACTTCGTTCCTAATGACCATTTGTTTGAACTTTTAGGTTGCTACTCTCCACCGGGTTTCTAGGCAATGCAAAGAGGTCAAGAAACTATATGCCTCTGCCCTATCCTTTCCCTTTTGGTCAAGCGTATAAGCCTGATTCCGCTTGTTGTGCATTACGATGGTTCAGTCGTAGCTTCACCCGTATTGGGTTAACCATGAGTTCTTGCTTTCTCGTGACAATCTTAGGCTGATTGTTGATGAGATTTTCTTCCCGCTTCTGGCTTTGATGGCTAGTCTCAAACCAGGGGAAGAGGCGTTCACCCTCGCATCTAGGGGGGAGGACTTGCTGACGCGCTGATTTTTGCCAGCGGCTCACCTCCAAGGTCATTAAGTTGTCCAGGTTTGCACCTGGCGGCTAATCCCCCAAATTATTACAGACTATGGTTTCTAGCCAACGAATCGCACAATTTCTCTTCACACGGCTCCTCAATGACTCGGTGATTGTCACTCATACCGCGTTACCAACATATCCTCTTTCCAGAACCATTCTGTATGTGAGGGTGGCTTAGGTTTAGCACTTTTACAGCTAGATTTTGTACCCAGACTGCCATCTGTTGCAGTCTTTATATCGTGGCAATGTCTGTGAAGTAAGTCCCAGTTTTCATAAGAATCCTTTCCACCTTTTGATTTAGGAATTCTGTGGTCAACTTCCATCACATCTTCGTCTCGAAAATGTAATCCGCAGTGAGAACATTTACCCTTTTGAATCTTAAGAAGTGTTGTCACTCTTTTGGGACTTTCAGGGTGTTTTCCCATTCTTGTACTCCAATACACCCGGTTTCCGTCGTATGGTGACGATTCGCCTTTGACTTTGGCATGGTCTATGATTTTTATTTGACCATGTTTACGTAACCGAAGAGGGTTAGTCCCTTCTTCACTGGTTGCGAATACCCAGTGGTCATCGCCTATGGTTTGCCAGTATTTATTTGACACCCATGTTTTGGATTTTTTCTGATGGCGATGATTTGCCCAAGCTCTAAGTTTTTGATACACCAGGGAGTTTAATTTATAGAAGACTTTGCTACTTGGAACCGTTCGGTAATAGTTAGCCCACCCTATGATTAGAGGATTTAACCTCTTAATTAAATCTGATTGAGATTTGGCTGTGTGGATGTCTATTACTCTTGCGATTTCTTTGAGGTGTATTTTGACTTTTGCTGAGCTTGGGGTGATGATTGTGCTGAAACCCAGTAGTTCACCTTGGGGATTTTTCCCGCTCGTATATTTGCCAGATGGATATTGCCTGACTTTAAATCCCAGGAAATCAAATCCTGGAGACTGTCCATCATGGCTGCTCATTGTGTGAGCTATCCTTGTTTTACTGAATTTTAACTCCAAACCCATGCCTTTTAACCATTCA
The DNA here is from genome assembly GCF_036700475.1 of Microcoleus sp. T2B6. NCBI lineage: Bacteria > Bacillati > Cyanobacteriota > Cyanophyceae > Oscillatoriales > Microcoleaceae > Microcoleus > Microcoleus sp. T2B6. Next base: position 35,559 of record NZ_JAUBOZ010000082.1, read on the forward strand.
GAGATTATCTCTTTACACTTTTGAACAACGGTTAAATCACGCGCGAGAA
>NZ_JAUBOZ010000083.1:0-34855 GCF_036700475.1 Microcoleus sp. T2B6
AGTCATTAGTCATTAGTCATTAGTCATTAGTCATTAGTCATTAGTCATTAGTCATTAGTCATTAGTCATTAGTCATTGGTCATTAGTCATTGGTCATTAGTCAACTGTTAACAGTCAACAGTCAACTGTTAACAGTTAACAGTCAACAGTCAACAGTTAACAATCCCCCATCATTTATGACAACCAAAATCCTGCTGACCTCATTTGATACTTGGCTTCCCCATCAGAAATCCAACTCCTCCGACGACTTATTAGCCAAGATTTCCCAGATAAAATCTTTGCCTGATTCCCTGACTTTTTTGAGGAAACTGCCAGTAGATTTTCAGCAAGCACCGAATTTGGCGATCGCCGAAATCAACCAACTCCAACCCGATACTATTATCTGCTGTGGCATGGCCGAAAGTCGGCAAAAATTAACCGTAGAATCCTGCGCTTGCTGCGATCGCGACATTCTGAAAACAGCAGTTAATCTCGAACCGCTAGTCGCTGATTTAGCCGCAACAGAAATCAGTCACAAAGCCGGGAAATTTGTTTGCGAAGCCCTATATTATGCGGTTTTAAAACACCTTGCAGATTCTCAACTTAGCACCAAATGTATTTTCGTACACGTACCAATTTTGACAGAAGAAAATGCCGACAAAATTGTCGCCGATTTTTTATTAATTATACGCCGCTTAACTACACGCAGAGACTAGAAACCGGGTTTCTGGGTATACAGCATATTCCATGTATATGTGGTACACACGATCGCGGGCGATATCCAGTGTAAGGTGCGTCGCCATCAAACATCTGCAAGTTCTATCCAAGATATAGCAAGCGACGCACCCTACAAACTTAGCGCAAAAACTTATAGAAACCCGGTTTCTGAGATTGAGCGCAGGGGCGAGAAACCGGGTTTATACGAATATTTCTCGTTATTCATCGCCAAAACTCGTAGAAACCCGGTTTCTGAGATGGAGTGCGAAACTAGCAACTGCCAAGTCTTTAGCCGCCGTAATTCCAACCGGTGCTTTCTAGCAGCAACGGATTGCCTTCTCGGTGGACGCCGGCTGCCAAAACTTCTCCCACATAAACCGTGTGATCCCCGTGTTCCACACCCCCGACAACTTTGCACTCGATGTAACCCAGAGAATCCGAGATAATCGGACAACCAGTTTCCGGGCCCGGATAAAATTCTACATCCTCAAATTTATTGCCAACGCGGCGCTGCTGCTTGAAGAATTTCTGGGCTAATTCTTTCTGTCCCGCTTCTAGGAAACTCAAAGCAAAGACACCGCTGGCTTTGATCATGGCGTGGGATTTGGAGTCTTGCTTGACGCAGTTGACAACTAAGGGAGGGGTAAAGGAAGATTGCATCACCCAGCTAGCGGTGAAACCGTTGACTTCCTCCCCGTCTTTGACACCGCAGATGTACAATCCGTGAGGGATTTTCCGCAAGATGGTCTTTTTAGCTTGTTCGTCTAGCACGGGCTTACCTGTTCGATCGATAATTCTACATCGCCCAGTTTACCAATGTCGGGCCCACAAACCCACCTGTCTTCAGGGCTATTCGCTAATATTGCCTTTTTCGAGCCCAAAATTGACCAAGAAAAATGGGATACAAGCCCCGTCCTTCTAGGACGGCTTTTCTTGATTTCTAATATACTCTTTCAAAACTTCTAAAGGCGCACCCCCAACAGAAACAGCAAAATAACTAGGACTCCATAATGCTTCTTTGTGGGGTTTTTTGTGTCCAGCCTGTCCGTATCGACGACTGGAAACACCTTTGAGTGCGTTAACTATTTGAGATATCGACAATTTAGGCGGATACTCGATCAGCGTATGAACATGATCGGCTTCCCCGTTGAACTCTAGCACTTGAAAGTTCATTTTTTGGGCTACTTCTCGAAACGACTTTTCAATCAAATCAAGACCTTCGCTGGTGAATACAGACCGACGATATTTTGTTATACATACCAAGTGTATTTTAAGTTGTGTAACAGAATTGCGCTCGCGACGGTAAACTGTTGTCATTACTTACAGACCAATATATAATCAAACTTACAGACCAACATTCAGTATAACCATGAAGGCGAGATTCCGGTACAGATTTTATCCGACGACCGAACAGAGACAGAGCTTGGCTCGGCTGTTTGGCTGCGTCCGCATGGTCTGGAACGACAGTCTGGCTCTCTGTAAACAGTCTGAAAAAAAACCAAGTTCGTCTGATTTGCAAAAAATCGTAATAACCCAAGCGAAAAAGACCGAAGAAAGAGCTTGGCTGAGCGAGGTTTCTAATATTCCTCTACAGCAATCTGTAGCAGACTTAGAAACAGCTTTTAAAAACTTCTTCGATTCCTGCAAGGGGAAGAGAAAAGGTCGTAAGGTTGGTTATCCTAAGTTCAAGAAAAGAACAAATAGCCAGTCGGCCCGATTTAGGATTGGCGGTTTTTCTCTAAAAAATGGCGGTGTCTATTTAGCCAAGATTGGTATTGTAAGCCCAATATGGTCAAGAGAACTTCCATCTGAACCTAGCTCAGTCACGGTAATCAAAGATTGTGCAAATCGTTATTTCCTAAGCTTTGTGGTAGAAGTTCAACCCGTTCATTCTGATGCCCAAAACCAAAGCATCGGAATCGATTTGGGGATTAAAACTTTTGCAGTGATGAGCAATGGTGAAAAAGCCGAAAGCCCTAACTACAAAAAATTAGACCGGAAAGTTCGCAAACTCCAGCGCAAATTAGCTCGTCAACCAAAAGACTCTAAAAGGAGAAACGCAACCCGAATCAAAATTGCTAAGTTGCACAACCGCATTGCCGATGCCCGCAAAGATTTCCTGCATAAATTATCAACCAAAGTAGTCAACGAAAACCAAGTGATTATTTTGGAAGACTTGAATGTATCAGGAATGGTGAAAAACCGGAAGCTTTCACGGGCAATTAGTCAGCAAGGATGGCGAGAATTCAGGACTCTCTGTGAGGCTAAGTCTGAAAAGTTTGGTAGAGAATTTCAGGTAATTAGTAGGTGGGGACCTACTAGCCAAGTTTGTGCGGATTGTGGTTTTAAATGGGGCAAAATTGATTTGTCTATTCGTTCAGTGCTTTGTGTTAGTTGTGGCACTGAGCAAGACAGAGATCAAAATGCTTCGAGGAACATACAAAAAGTCGGGATGGGGAATCGCCACGACTCAAAACGGGCGCAGAGGGATTGTCAGACTACTCCGGTAGCAGAACCCTATGAAGCGTCAAGAATCACCGCGCCTGATAGCCGGTGAGTATTTCAAACCAGTTTTAAGTCAAAATTAACAGCTTACAACTGTCAAGAAACTCCATACTTTTTAAACCAATCTTGCATCCGTTTCCAACCATCCTCAGCTTCTTTTTTCCGGTAACTGGGGCGATAGTCGGCGTTAAAAGCGTGCGGTGCATCTGGATAAAGCACAATTTCCGAACCGCTGCTACCAGTTTTGAGAACTTCCCGCATTTTCTCGACTGTATCGTTGGGAATTGACTCGTCTTTGCCACCGTAAAGCCCCAATACAGGCACTTTCAAAGTTGCTGCAATGTCGATCGGCTGTTTGGGAGTTAAATCCGTAGAATTGCCCACCACACGCCCGTACCAAGCCACTCCTGCTTTGACTTTCGGGTTGTGAGAAGAGTACAGCCAAACAATTCTACCACCCCAGCAAAATCCTGTAATTCCCAACTTATTAGTATTGCCTTTTCCTGACTTTTGTGCCCACTCTACAGTTGCATCTAAATCGGACATAACTTGAGCGTCAGGAACTTTCGAGACAACTTTACTAATAATTTCTTGAACCTCGGTGAGTTTAGAAACATCACCTTGACGGGCAAACATTTCTGGGGCGATCGCTAAATAACCTAATTTTGCCAAACGGCGGCAAATATCTTGAAGGTGCGCGTGAACTCCGAAGATTTCTTGAATTACTAAAATTACTGGAAAATTGCTGCCGCTGGCTGGCATTGCTCTGTATGCTGGAATTGAGCCGTCTTTTACGGGAATTTTTACCTCACCGGCAACTAAACCAGCAGCATCCGTATTGATAACGGCAGCCGCAATAGGATGAACTGCTAAGGTAAATCCGGCGCTTAATGCGGTGACAATGATAAATTGTCTGCGAGTTAAATCTTTCATCGGGAATGGGGAATGGGGCATTGGGCATTGGGCATTGGGCATTGGGCATTGGGCATTGGGAATTGGGCATTGGGCATTGCAACTGCCAACTGCCAACTGCCAACTGACTACTGACGAAAAAGCCGATCGTGCTCTGGATGGTACAAGCGCGATCGCCCTTCTGCTGATTTTCCCAACGCCGGACTAATAACATACATTGTCGTTCTGATCAAATTATTTTCGCGGGTAGCAACTGCCATTTTGTCAAGGGGAACTAGCACAATTTTTTCATCGGGCCAGCCCAACCGATAACAAATCGCTACAGGCAAATCCGATGGGTAATGTTCCATCAATTTAGCTTGAGCTTTTTCGACATGGCGGGCGCTCAAATACAGGCACAAACTCGCTTGATGAGCCGCTAAACTCGCCAATTCTTCGCGATCGGGTACTTCGGTTCTGCCGCTAATTCGTGTCAAAATAATTGTCTGCACAACTCCCGGAACTGTCAACTCAATTTTAAGTTTAGCCGCCGCAAGTTGGAAAGCGCTAATTCCTGGGATTACCTCAAAAGCAATTCCCTCCGAGGCCAAAGCTTGCATTTGTTCGCCGACGGCCCCGTAGAGACAGGGATCGCCGGAATGCAGACGGACGAGGCTTTTTCCGTCGCGCACTCGTTGCACCATCAAAGGTACAATCTCTTCGAGGGTCTTATCCGCAGTTTGGATCACTTCAGCATCTGCGCGTACCCCCTGCAAAATTTGCTCTGGCACTAGCGAGTCAGCAAATAATATGACATCGGCTGCAGCCAGTAATTTTTGAGCCTTAACAGTCAACAAATCCGGGTCTCCCGGGCCTGCACCTACAATGTATACCCCTGGAATTAGGGCTTCAATCTCTGTCAAACTCATTGCTGCTAACAAATTTGCTAAATTTACGGACGCTTCCGGATGTACCTATTTTGGTTGGAAGTAATAGATGGTAGATGCACCCTGGTTTTGAACCCTAGAGACTAACCTCTCTGGGGTTTTTTATTGATCCTCTGGCAATTTCGGAGTGATCTTTGCCCGATCGCTATTGGGGGACACAACATCGGGTAAAGGTCGAGCGAGCAAATAAAGCCAAGCTAACCCGCCCAACCCTAACACAATCCCAGTCAAGCTTACCATCTGTGCCGTCCGCAGCGGCCCGAACATCAAACTATCAGTCCGCAACCCTTCAATCCAGACTCTACCGGAACTGTAAGCTGCGATATAAACCAAAAATAAAGCACCAGTTTTCAAGCGAATTTTGCCCTGCAGATCGCGAAAAAATAAACTCAGAAGCAACCCAAATACTGTCAAATTCCACAGGGATTCGTAGAGAAATGTGGGGTGGAAGTATTCAAAATTAGCATAGGCGGGCGGGCGGCTGTTGGCCGGAATATAGAGTTTCCAAGGCAAATCCGTAGGACTGCCAAAAGCTTCGGAGTTAAAGAAATTTCCCCAGCGTCCGATCGCCTGACCGAGAATTGCCGAAGGCGCGATTAAATCTGCCAATTGCCAAAAAGAAACTCGCTGAATTTTCGCAAAAATTAAAGCTGCGATCGTCCCACCCAAAATCGCCCCGTGAATGGCAATTCCGCCTTTCCAAATCGCAATAATATCTTCAGGCCTCTGGGCGTATTGCTGCCACTCGAAAGCCACGTAATAAATTCGAGCACAGGGAATAGCGCCCAAAACCAGCCAAATTGCCAAATCACCCAATAATTCCGGGTTAACGCGGCGCTTTTCGGCCAAGTATTGCGACAGACTGACCCCAATCAAGACGGCCGAAGCTATCAACAGCCCGTACCAGCGAATGGCTACGGGGCCAAGTTCAAAGATAATTGGGCCAGGCGATGTAAATTGAAACGCTAAGGGCAGCGCAAGAATATTTAGCACCATAAAAGTTGCATTAATTGTGATGGAAAGCAGTCAGATTGCATACCCTTTAACAAACTCCAGAGTTTATTTTAGGGGGCTGTGGTCATTTACACGCAATATTTGGGGAATTTTGCCAAAAATTAACTTTGTTGGGGACATTTGTGTCTGGAGTTTTCTTTGTGAGTCCACAATAATATCCCCCCTAACCCCCCTTAAAAAGGGGGGTACCGGATTATTCTCAAAGTCAACCCCTACTCCCCAACAATCAGGGGGATTTAGGGGGATCGAGACTTCGCCTTCTGGAGGATTAACGGCAGCTTTGGTCTAGAAGTTTTAATATAGAGGATGGCTTTAAATTTTCTGATGACCTATGTCTCCTACTTCCGTTTCTCAGGTGTACTCTTCTGGTAATTCCAAGGGTGCGAATCAGTCTCGCAAGACTGCTGCTTTGGCTGTTGAGTCGGGTAAAATTCCGCCCTTGCTGGGGGCGAGTTTAGCTGAGTTAACGGAGTGGGTGCAGCAGCAGGGACAACCGGCTTATCGGGGAAAGCAGTTGTACCAGTGGATTTATGAGAAAGGTGCACGATCGATCTCTGACATTTCTGTATTCTCGAAACAGTGGCGCGAGACTGTTGCTAAAATCCCGATCGGGCGATCGACCATTCACTATCGATCGGTCGCACCAGACGCCACGGTAAAGTATCTCTTAAAATTGGCAGACGGTCAAATCATTGAAACAGTCGGCATTCCCACCGATAAACGACTGACTGTGTGCGTCTCAGCCCAAGTTGGCTGCGCGATGGGCTGCGACTTTTGCGCTACCGGAAAAGGCGGTTTCAAGCGCAATTTAGAAAAACACGAAATCGTCGATCAAGTCTTGACAGTACAACAAGATTTCGGCCGCCGAGTCAGCCACATCGTATTTATGGGTATGGGCGAACCCCTGCTGAATTTCGATAATGTTGTAGCTGCTGTCAAGTGTTTGAATCAAGATGTAGGAATTGGACAGCGAAACATCACCATTTCTACAGTAGGAATTCGCAATCGCATCAGCCAACTAGCCGAACATCAACTGCAAGTTACCCTCGCCGTCAGCCTCCACGCTTCCAATCAAAGATTGCGCGAAGAGTTAATTCCTAGCGCCCGCCCTTATCCTTTGGGTGAATTAATCGCAGAATGTCGGGAATATGTGCGATCGACTGGGCGCAGATTGAGTTTTGAATACGTACTTTTAGCAGGTGTGAATGACTTGCCGGAACACGCAGCCGAGTTAGCAACTCACTTGCGCGGTTTTCAGTGTCACGTCAATTTGATTCCTTACAATCCGATTCAGGAAGCTGAATATAAGCGACCTACTCCCAATCGAATTAACAGTTTCGTTGCGACTTTGAAGGAAAAGAAAATTGCAGTTAGCGTGCGGTATTCTCGCGGCTTAGAAGCAGATGCAGCCTGCGGACAATTGCGGGCATCCGAGGTTTAAATTTTAAGAGTGTATGAGTTATGAATGGTGAAAAAAACATATTCACCATTCATAATTCATATTTGCCAAGGGTTAAATGCTAATCGGACGACAATTAAATCTATAATTTAACGCTGGGCATATGAAACATGACCAAATAGAAGATGATTTAAAAAACGAGCCTAGCCTTAAACTTTTAAGAACTGACAATGCACCTTTAATTATCAGTTTTTTGTATCACCAGTTCAAGTCTCTAAATCGGATTACCGTTCCCCAATCAGAACTGGTAGAAAAACTTGAAAATTATTTGGAGAAGCTGTGCGAAGATCGACCGGAACTATATCGTGGGAAAGCACAGACTTACCTGGATACTTGGTGCAACAGCGATCATCAGTTCTTGAAGAAATATTATCAGACGAAGAATGATGATCCGGTTTTTGAACTTACACCGGGTACTAATCGGGCGATTGGTTGGCTGGAAGATTTGAAGAGGAGAGAGTTTATTGGCACTGAATCACAGTTTTTAGAGATATTTTCCCTTCTCAAAGAAATTGTAACCAAAAGTACAGAAGATCCTGCAGCGCGTTTGGAGGAATTAGAAAAACAAAAAGCAGCAATTCAGAAAGAAATCGACACCATCGAACAAACTGGTGAGGTTGAACGCTACAGCGAAGCTAAGCTCAAAGAGTGGTTTCTTAAAGCTAATGATGTGGCCCGCCGACTCCTTGCTGATTTTGGAGATGTCGAGCAAAATTTTAAAGCAATCACGGACAAAGTGAAAAAGGCACAGCTAAAAGAGGAGGGGGGAAAGGGGTTAGTTGTGGCACAGGTAATTGAGGGGGATGAAGAAATTAGGAAATCCGATCAAGGGCGCAGCTTCTATGCCTTCCAAGATTTTCTGACAGATCCTTCTAAACAGGAAGAATTGGAACAACTGATTAATGGGGTATATGGCTTGCCAGAACTTCAAGATTTGGGTAAACAAAATCCCATACTCCGAAGAATTAAACGCAGTCTGATTCAAGCTAGCGACAAAATTATCAAATCTAATTATCGTCTTGCCGAACAGTTGCGAAAAATGCTGGTCGAACAGCATATCGCCGAGAACAAACGAGTAATTGAACTGATTAAAGAGATTAAAAATTTAGCACTTGCGGCGCTCGATAATCCTCCCCAAAAGGAGGAATTTATTTGGATAGAAGGCGACCCGGAAGTGCAACTGCTGATGGAAAGACCGTTGGGGAAACCAACAGAAAATCGAAATTTTAAAAACTACAATTTGAGCAACGCAACTGTTGATCTACCGAGGGAACAAATTGATGCTTTGCGAAATTATTGTTATGTGGATGAGGAAGTATTGAAGCGGCAGATTGCAGCAACATTGGAGGGCAAAGATTGGGTAACGCTAGCTGAAGTAATTGAGAAGTATCCGGTGGAAAAGGGTTTGTCTGAAGTAGTTGCTTATTTGGCGATCGCCTCTCAAGACACAAAACACGCGATCGATGACTCAGTGAGCGATCGCATTACGGCAAGTTCCTTTGACAAGCAGAACATCCTGCACCTGACACTCCCACAAGTTATTTTTAAAAGATAAACACAGCAAATTCATGATGACAAACGAGATTATCGCATCCTACGCACCAGCACTCATCAAATTACTACAAGGTATCCTGTATGAAGATGAGGATGATTGGGGTGAGCTATTGAAAAATGAAAAAAACGTCAGAGAATACTTTGGAAAAATTGGGCTGAGACTTTATTTAGATGAAGCCGAAGGATATGCTTTTTTACAGCAGCCAGATGGTGACGATGGCGACGAGGAAGCAAAGAAACTGCCCAGGCTGGTTAAGAGAGTTCCCCTGAGTTACGAAGTGACGGTACTATGTGTTTTATTACGCGAGAAATTGCTAGAGTTTAATAACAGCACCTCTGATTCGGATCGCTGCATTGTGTCTAAACATCAAATTCACGATTTGATGCGTCCGTTTTTTCCAGAGCAAACTGATGACCCAAAGCTTTTGAAAAAATTTGACGAATCGATCAATCGAGTTGTCAAGTTGCACTTTTTGAAAGAGTTAAAGAATAAAGAAGGCGAATATGAGATTCGCCGCATCCTCAAAGCTAAAATTCCCGCTGAAACATTGACGGATATCAAAAAAGGGTTAGAAGCTTATGACAAATCTAATGCTTGAATTTGAGAGTGACAATTCCAAAGCTGGATATCGCTTGCATCGGCTGGAAGTATTAAACTGGGGAACTTTTAAGCAGGGTACGATCGCACCCTACGGTAAAACTTCCTTCCTCACGGGGGCCAATGGTTCCGGTAAATCGACTTTGGTTGACGCACTACTGACACTATTAGTCCCGAATGGAAAGCGGAATTATAACTTGGCTTCAGGTTCAGGAAAGCGAGAGCGAGACGAAAAGACGTATGTACTCGGAGCCTACAGCACAATTAAAGCTGAAGATGACTACAAGTCTAAACTGCAGTACCTGCGTACCAAAGATGATTATTCAGTTTTACTCGCTTATTTTTATAACGAAGGATACAAACAGAAAGTCACTCTGGCTCAGGTTTTGTATGTAAAAGAGGGAGTGGAAAAGTTGTTTCTGGTTGCCGCTGGCGAACTGAGCATCGCCGAACATTTCAATGACTTTAAAAGTTTACCAGAGTTAAAAAAGCAGTTGGCATCTTTCCAGAAAGTAAAAATTGAACAATTTCACACATTTGCTGACTACAGCAAACGATTTCGTAAAATTTTTGGTGTGGAATCGGAAAAAGCTTTCGATTTATTCAATCAGACTGTCAGTATCAAAGAAATTGGCAAATTAAATGACTTTGTGCGCGGTCATATGCTGGAAAAAACTACTGTTGAAAATACCATCAAAGAGCTGAGTGAGTATTATGAAAATTTAACCTATTCCCATGAAGCAATGCAGAAAGCCAAGAAACAGCTAGAGGTTTTGAAACCGCTAATCGCTGAGTCTGAAAGTTACGAAAATGTCAAGGATAAGCTGAATCACTTAAATAAAGTATTCCCAATTATTCCCGCCTACTTCGCTCAGCATAAAAGAGGTTTATTGGAAAAAGCAATTGCCGAAAAACAACAAGAACAGAGTCAAGTTAGCCGTGATTTATCAAAAATACGCATAGATTTAGAAGGCTTGCGACAGGAAAAGCAAGACTTGACAGTCGCTATAGAAAATGATGAAACAGGACGGAAAATCAAAGAGTTAGAACAGAAAATTACGTTTTTAGACAGTCAAATAGCTAATCATCGACAAGCAGCCGAAAAATACGATAGAATTGCTAAAGCTATAGGATTTCCAACTTACAGTGACCTGGATACATTTAATAGTTCTATAATCCAAGCAAGGGAAAGTCAAAAAAGTGTTAATGTTCAACTGGAAGAATTAACAGCCCAACGCGATGAGCAAAAAATTTATGCTAAGCAAGTTAACGATCGTTACACTGAGTTAAATCAAGAACTGGAATCTTTAAGACAGCGAAAAAATCAGATTCCTGCTGAAAACTTGCGAATTAGAAAACAGATATTAACAGATTTGGAAATTGCTGAGGCGGAAATTCCTTTTGTGGGCGAACTGCTGAAGGTAAAGGATGGAGAGCGCCAAGAATGGGAAGGGGCGATCGAAAAACTGCTGCACAATTTTGGACTGCAACTCTTAGTTCCTGAAAAATACTACCATCAATTCACTCGATATGTCGATCGCACTAACCTGCATGGCCGCGTCGTTTATCAGAAAGTTGACAATAAAAATTTAGATTTGGTCTCCAAAAACTTAGATGATAATTCCTTGTTTAACAAATTGGAGATTAAATCTGATACTAAATATACTGCTTGGCTGGCTAGTGAAGTATCAAAAAATTATGGTAGCTGCATCTGTTGTCAAGATTTAGATCGCTTCGATCGGGAGAATTATGCGATTACCAAAAATGGCTTGATTAAGAATGGTAATAGACATGAAAAAGACGATCGCCATTCCAGCAATGAGAACAAAAGAAGATATATTTTGGGGTGGGACAATTCTAAGAGAATAAAGGATTGTGAAGCTGAATTGAATGAGCGTAAAGCAGAGCTTAGTGGAGTAGAAAAAGCTATACAGGATATTGAAACACAACAAAAAGATCGCAACAGGCACAAGAATCTGCTAGAACAGTTATTGGGATTCGATGATTTTTCTGCGATCGACTGGAAACCGCGCGCGATCGAGAAGCAAAAGCTTGTAGAGCAAAAGCAGGAGTTAGAGGGGAATTGCGATCGTTTAGAGGAGTTGAAGAGAACACTAGCTGCTGTCAGCGCTGACATTAAGAGAAAGGAAGCAGCTAAAAGTGACGCCGAAAGAAAAATTACTATTCTCGATATCGCGATCGACAATCACCAAAAACAGAGCGCTGAATGCGAAAAAGGATCGAGTTCATCGACATCCCAAGAGATTCAGACTTATACTCCTGATATTGAAGAGAGTTTCAGCAATCAAATTCTGACCCTCGATAACATTGATAGTTTGAAATATCAAGTAAAGGAGTCTTACCAGACTCGAATAAGCGCCGCCAACAACAAGTTGAATTCTCTGCGAAACAGCATTGAAAAAAAGATGAGTAGTTACAAGGGGGACTATCCCGCAGAAACTGCAAATGTTGACGCATCAGTAGAATTTATCCCTGAGTTCAAGGGAATGTTAGAAAAAATCGAACGAGATGATTTACCCACACAGGAACAAAGGTTTAAAAAACTGCTTGACGAGAAAATTAATAGCGCTATTTATAATTTTAAAGATACTTTAGAAGAATGGGAAAGTGACATTAAAGACAATATTTACGATCTAAATCAATCCTTAAAAATGATTGAATATACACCCTTGACTTATATACAAGTCCAATGGGAGGCCAACGGAGAAAACCAAATTAAGGAATTTAAAAATCTCTTAAAAAAAGGTTTGTGCTATGCTGATGTAGGGGTTGAGCGAACTTCGGAAGCTGACGAAGCTAGCTTTAAAAAAATTAAAGAGCTGATCGATCGCCTCCAGTCAGATGAGCGGTGGACAGCAAGAGTCACCGATGTGCGTAATTGGCTCAATTTCTCAGTCAGCGTCAAGAATAAAGCCGACGATACGGAGAGGGAATATCACTCGGACTCTTCTGGAAAATCGGGCGGGCAAAAGGCTAAATTAGCTTACACTATTCTAGCGTCAGCTATTGCCTATCAATTTGGATTAGTACAGGATGAAACTAAATCTCAATCATTTCGTCTTGTGGTGATTGATGAAGCTTTTAGCAAGTCAGATGAAACAAATGCAAGGTATGCGATGGATTTATTTAAACAATTAAATCTTCAGCTTCTGGTAGTGACGCCCAAAGACAAAATTCAAGTTCTTGAGCATTATGCAGGAGCTGGTTACTATGTTGAAAACAGTATTGAAGAGAACGACTCCAAGGTTTATAATATGTCCGTAGACAAACAGCCTCTCGGACAAATTGCTTCAAATTAACTGCGTCTGTTGATGATTACCCCCGAAGAAATCAGAAAAAAAGCCGATCGACTATATATTCCCTTCCTGCAATCCTTGCTCCAGGGAGAACCTTTTTTCCCGCGAGATTTTCCCGCTGGCAAAATTCCCGACGACTACCTGAAGCTAAGAGATGCTGTACAGCAACTTCTGAAAGGCTCAAAAAAGTTCGTTGGCTACGGGTATCAAGTTGAGCTGATCCAGCGGAAAACTCGCAAATTTGATATCCAGTCTTTACCATCCCGAATTACATTTGAAACAGAGACAGATTATCTCAAATTCCTGAATAAGGAACCTGAAGTTGCGGATTTTAAACAAGTTGTAGCAAGGATGAGAAATGAAATTCCTGATTTGAATATCTGGCTCAATCAAAATCCTCAAAAAGTAATCAATCACTTAGGAAAATGGGAGAATTTATTGCCTGTATGCTTGTATTTTCAGAACCATCCCAAACCTCAGCTTTATATTCGCGAACTACCGATAAATGTTCACACTAAGTTCATCGAACAAAATAAAGGTATTCTAAATGAATTGCTGTCAGCTATCCTGCCAGATGATGCTATTAATCAAGAAGAAAATGATTTTGAAAAGCGATTTGGTTTGCGATATGCTGAGCCATCGGTAACTATCAGAGCTTTGGATCAAAACCTACAGGTGAAGTATGGGATTAGCACCTCGGAGATGAGCATACTCATTTCTGATTTTGAACGTCGCAATCTTCAAGGATACCGCTTTATTATTACTGAGAATCAGATGAATTTTCGCACTTTGCCTGATTTAAGCAACAGCTTTGCGCTGTGGGGAAAGGGGTTTAATGTAGCTATTTTAAAAGATGTTGAGTGGCTAAGGCATTGCCAAATAATTTACTGGGGCGATTTGGATGCCCAAGGGTTCCAGATTCTTTCGCAGTTAAGGTCTTATTTTGATCAAACAATTTCTGTTATGATGGATCGAGAAACTTTCGATACATTTCAGGAATCTGCTGTGCCGGGTAAACTGTGCAAGGTTGCTAACTTATTTTACCTGACACCGGAGGAGCATGATTTATTTGCTGATTTATCCAAGCAAACAATTCGTTTAGAACAGGAAAAGATACCGAAGGATTTTGTAATTTGCAGGTTGAATAATTTGACCTATCGGTAATATCGTTTCCGGTGGCATCGGAATCATATATTTGGATGAACTCGCGTGATCCCCGCTCGCATTACATAATTCCGATGCTACCGGAGATGATATAAGCCCACATAAAAGAAACAGCTCTTTAGAAGCGTTTAACAAGTATCCACCGCAACTCTAACGGCGGTGTTTGTTGCACCGAAAATAAATCTCGCCCGCTAGCCCAACTGACAAACCAAGGTGTCGGCGGCCACGCAGAGTCAGGCAAATGTTTTTGTTCGTATTCAATCACAGATTCATCGGAAATAATTTCTAACGGCAAACCCTCTATTGCTGCTTGCAATTCTTGTCTGGTAATCAGATAAGACCAGCACAATTCAGACATTTGTTTTGCTATCTCGTCGGGTTCGTACCCATCTACAGCTAAGAAAGTGCTGAATAAGATAAACCCGCCACTTAACACGGCATCGGACATTTTGCCGAGGAAAAGACGAATTTGTTCGGGATAGCGGAAATGAGAGAGAACTTCGGTAGCAATCGCTAATTTGTACCGATAAGTTTTCATCCTCAATAATGGGTCTAAAACGTCCCCTTGGGTGACATTTATCGGCAAGTTTTCGGCGGTTGCTGCGGATGATAGTTTCTCGGCAAATATCGGTGTTAGTTCGATCGCATCCACGGAATGGCCTAACCTTGCTAAAGGCAGACTATTGCGCCCTGGGCCCGCACCTACATCTAAAATAGGTACTTTTCCCGGTTCGCCTAATTCGGCGGCAATGGCGATGACTTTGGCATCGGGATGGCTGCCGAATAAAGGTTCGGGGCGAATATCCGGCCAGCTATGATATTTCTGGGCCATTGATTCGACTTGAATCTTGGTATTCAGAGTAATGCCGCCGGCTAAACCGGTTTGGGAATTAGCAGGAAAATATGAAACTATTAGATTAGCGTGGGGGGAATTTTTGAATCCTTCTGCTAAGGCGTTGGCGATTAATGTTCGCAAGTTTTCAGCTTGGGCAGCGTCGATGTTTTGTCCGAGAATGTTTAAGAAGTCTGACAGTAATTTAAGATAGTCGTCTAGCATCGATGGCAAGCAAGGCAGATAGAATTCTCCCTTGAGGCCGATGCTCTTTTTGAGCCTTTCTTTGAGAATTAATTTCAGGCGATTCGAGTCTGTCAGCGGCGGGCCTGTTTCGGGTGATTCGCTGACGGGCAATTTGGGGATAGATGCGGCACTGGTGAGGTTTTTAGTCACAATAGTTTCGATTAGATTCGGCAATAAGTGCGATCGCACCGAGCATAATCTTGTGCTCTTGCACCTGAATTCGAGCGTGCAGCGTTTCTGCGGTATCATCAGGCAATACGGGCACCGCAGCCTGCATTAAAATCGGCCCGCTGTCTACTTCTAAACGGGCAATATGCACCGTACATCCGGTGATTTTAACCTTGGCGGCCAGTGCTTGCTCGACGGCGCGAATTCCTGGGAAACTCGGCAGTAAGCTGGGGTGAATGTTAATAACGCGATCGGGAAAAGCATCAAACAAAACTTCGGTAACAATTCGCATCCAACCCGCCATCACTACCCATTCTACATCATACTCTTGAAAAGTTTTGACAATTTTTGTATCTAATTCTTCGCGGCTTTTGCAGTCGCGGTGATTGAGCAGAATCGAGGGAATGCCGTATTTCTCGGCTCTGGCTGCGGCTTTGGCTTCCGGATTGTTGTAAATTAATACTGGGATTTGAGCGTTGAGCTCTTTGTTTTGGATGGCTTGGGCAATTACCTCGAAGTTGCTGCCGCTTCCTGATGCTAAAACTCCTAATTTTAATGGAGGATGAGCCGGAGCGAGCGCACTTTTGCCAATCTCAGGAGAAATCAGGCAGGCATGGGAATTAACAGATACGGGATTAGCGGTCATTCGATTTTAGATTTTAGATTTTAGATTTTAGATTTGGGATTGATCCCAGGGATAAATTCGGGGGCTTGAGGATTTTAGATTTTAGATTGGGGATTGATTCCACGGATAAATCACGTGGCGGGTACCATCAAGAAATTCGCTTGTCATAAAGATAAAAACTATTCACTCGTATTCTACTATAGAGGTAAAGGGTAAGGTTTGCTTCGGCGCACTCTACATGGAGATATTGCGTAAGTCCTAAGTATATTTTATTTTGTCACTTACTGATTCAACCCTATTCTACAATATTCTCAAAAAACTCTTCCCTGAGAATCGAATAAAGTTTGAGATCCCAATATCTGTCTTTCACAAATAGGTGCTGTCGCAATACCCCTTCCAATTGCATCCCCACTTTTTCCATCACGCGAGCCGAAGCAATATTGTTAACCTCACATCGAGCCATAATTCGATTCAGCAACATCTCCCGAAAACCGAATTCAATAACTGCATTAACAGCCTCGCTCATGTATCCTTCTCCCCAATACCTCCTAGAAAGTGCGTAGCCAATTTCCGCGCGGCTGTGCGTCATGCTCCATTCCACAAATCCGCAAGTCCCGATAAACTTTTTCTCGGCTTTGTGGACAATCCCCCAATCTACAAGCTCTCGTCTTTTGTACATTTTAGTAAGTGACCTGAGAAAGTATTTAGTGTCTTCGAGCGAGGTGTGAGTTGACCACATTGTGTATTGTGATACTTCGGGGTTTGAGGCATACTCAAACATATCGCTCGCATCGTTTAAAGTAATTTTTCTGAGCAGGAGCCTTTCAGTTTCTATAGTGGGTAAATTGGCTAATATATCGAGAAGATTCATTGTGAAATTGACCTATATTGTGATACCATTTAAAACTAAAAGCTAAAATTTACAAGCCAATGGTTCCGATTAAATTTGGGCGTTTTAACTGGTTAGATAATGATTCGATCGCAGCTTGGACTTTCCTGGCCCCAGCTTTGCTGTTTCTGGGTACTTTTTTGATTTGGCCGATCGCCTATTTATTTTACCTCAGCTTTACCAGCGGCAGCTTTACCCAGTCGGGAGTGCGTTGGATTGGCTTCAACAACTACTTGCGTCTAGTCACAAACCCGGATTTCTGGCAAATTCTCCAAAATACGCTCTATTTTACAACTGCAACAGTCATTCCCAGTTTAGTGATTCCTTTGGGCTTAGCAGTTTTGCTAAATCGCTCGTTTGCTTGGCGAGGAGCTCTCCGCACCGCTTATTTTATTCCTTCGATTACCTCTTTAGTTGCAGTTGGCTTGGGTTGGCGGTGGTTGTTTCAAACGGAAGGCCCGGTGAATAATGCCCTAAGTGCGATCGGTTTAAATCCAATTCCTTGGCTTAGCAGCACAGTTTGGGCAATGCCTGTGATCATTCTGCTGAGTGTTTGGAAACAATTAGGCTTTAATATGGTAGTATTTTTAGCAGGATTGCAAGCAATTCCGGTAAATCGTTACGAAGCCGCAGAATTGGATGGAGCTAATGCTTGGCAGCAATTTTTGTACATCACTTTACCCGGTTTGCGGCCGACTTTAGTATTTGCTACTGTCACTACTGCTATTTTTACCCTGCGGAGTTTCGAGCAAGTTTACGTCATCACCGGCGGCGGCCCTTTGAACTCTACTAATTTGCTAGTTTATTATATTTACGAGCAAGCTTTTTCGCAATTTGATTTTGGCTATGCAGCCGCTGCCGCAACTTTCCTGATGGCTGTAGCTTTGATATTAGTCTATTTACAACTAAAAGTTTGGGGCGAAGATACTTGATTAGCTAGGGGTATGGGGTATGGACACGGCAATGCCCCTTGGTGTTAAGTTAACGTCCAAATTTACCAGTATTTTGTCCATCTAATAAGTCTCTCGATCCCCCCTAACCCCCCTTAAGAAGGGGGGAAAAAGAGCGTCAAAGTCCCCCTTCTTAAGGGGGATTTAGGGGGATCTAATTTCGGCTATAAACGAGAGATACAAAGGATTTGAAACTTAAATAGACACTAAGGGTTCATGCCGTGTCCGTACAAATAAAATGTGCAATTAACTAGATTCACCATTACCAATTCCCAATTTTATATTCCATGTGCTCTGCTGTTTGTTCAGCTTGTGCTCTACCCAAAAGTTTGCCGACAACGTGCAAAGACATATCAATTCCCGCAGCAATTCCCCCAGAAGTGATGATTTTGCCATTATCTACAAATCGCTGATTTTCGATAATAGTTGTGTTGGGCGCTAATTTTTTCAATAAATCCAATGCCTGATGGTGGGTAGTTGCTTCCAAACCTTCCAACAAACCAGCTTTTGCCAAAAGCAGCGAACCCGTACAGACAGAAAGCACTAATTCTGCTGTTTGCGAACAATCTTTTATCCAGTTAATAACTGCTGAATTATCGATTAACTTTCTTGTACCTTGTCCTCCCGGTACAATTAAAATATCCGGTGGCGGACAATCGGAAATCGTGCAGTGGGGATTTACACTCAAACCATTACGGGCGTTGACAGCACCGGAATGTTCGGCTACGGTAGAGACTGCAAAAGGTCGCTCGCCCTTACTTAATTCTGATGTCACCGAAAACACTTCAAAAGGCCCGGCAAAGTCCAGTACCTCGACATCATCGAACATTAAAATAGCTACGTTCCTAGTTGCCATAAGACCTACTTCTGATAGAGGCAAAAAATCTCGGCGATTTGTTATCGTAGAACTGGTATAATTTAAATTATTAAAGCTATGCCGAAAAAGATTCGCCATCGCGCCCTAACATTCTGTCTTTTATGTCTGGCTTGCGCCTTAGCAATTGCTGTTGCGCCAATTGTCACGCCCGCTCAATCCACAACTCAATTAGAGTTTCGCATTACTCAATTAGAAAGGCAAATTTCTGAACTCAGGGGACAAATCTACAGCTTGCAGAACCAAGGTTCTAGAGTTAACAGGCCTCAGTCTCCTTCCGGTTCTGGTCGGACAAATCCTCGAACGCTGTCGGGAGACCCGATGTTTGACAATTTAGCAACTTTGGCAATTGAAACTAAGCAAGATGTTATTAAAATTCAAGAGCGATTGTCAAAGCTAGAAGCGTCGAGAAATCGGTAGAGAAGGAAGAAGGAAGGCACGACACGGATTTTGACACGGATACACGGATGAATTATTGAGCAAAAGTCGGGAGTCAGAAGGAAGAGGGAAGAGGGAAGAAGTCAGTAGTCATTAGTTAGAAGAATGAAGTCATATTCTCGCCAACTCAAAACTCTCTGCCTCTCCCCCTCTCCTTCTCTCCTATTCTCCGACGTTGAGGTCGAGAACAGCAGGGTCTGCTAAAAGTTAACTTGCAGAACTATTCAATGATATGGAAATAAAAGGCTGCAACCACAAAATTGATGGCTAACAACAACAGAAACCAGCCTGCGCGAAATGTGTAAGGGAATTTGCCCGTTTTCATCACGGAGTCGGATTTTAATTGGTTCTTCGCTATCTCTGGCATAGGTAAAGCTCCTAATTGATAATGTCACTCTCTTTACAAATAGCAGAGAGCGTCGCACTTATGCACAATCCTCTAGAGTTATTTTTTTTGACACTGATACTTTTAATTCAGACAATCCCCGACAATCGGCGAAAATCTGAATATAGCACACTCATCAGATACGTCTGAGAGTATGGTGGTATCCCACAAAGCTTTAAGGAAAATCCCTAAAGCGCTACTCAAACTGGGTGTTTTCTAACCACAGTTGGGGGCTTGAAAAATTTTAGAGCCACCTAACTTTTATGGCTCTCACCGTATTTTGCACAAATTTTGGAGGTGTATTCTTCACTGGTTTTGACCAACCTCGAACCGCAAGGATTACAGAGATGCTCTCAAGCGACAGCTTGAGAGAAGTGAGAGAAAGTCCAAGTCATCATTACTGATGGTTTTATGCAGGCTACTTCAGTCTACACCAATTGTCATGAGTATTATCTAAAAGTCTAGGAAAGTATCATCCTAGCAATTGCTCCCCTGCCTGAAGGCGAGGGGATTCTTGGTTCTGCGACATACCTTAAAACTATCTATCCTTGCGGCAGTGTTTAAACCAGGTATCCGTTCAAAAGAACCAAATATCGAGCTTAATTTAGATAGCCTCGCGAGGGTTTGTCTCCCCAAGCTTTCGAGAATGCTTCTCTTGTTTCTGTGTGCCCCACAGTACATTTTAGACAGTACATTTTAGAAATAAAAAGTTTAGTCTCTGATTTTGGCTTACATTAGTTAGCCCAGCTATGTTTTTCGTGGTTTTCGCTACCCACTAACCATTATTGTTTTCCGACCCGTCGTTTGAGCGTGGTGTCTCATGTGTATCGGCGGTTATTCTACCTGTAGTCTAGTTATTGTACTCTACAATGAACACAATGCAAGAAAGTTCAAGAAAACAATTAACAAAAGTTGATAATTAATTAAAGCCGTCCTAGAAGGACGGGGCTTTATACCCAATTTCTTGGTAACAAGTTTATACCGAGTTGAATTCAAATTAGTTTCAATCGCTCTCTCCGGCGTGGTAGGAACTTCGGACTAGAGGCCCCGATCGCACGCGCTCAAACCCCATCTCCCGCGCGATCGACCCGAAACGGTCAAATTCGGCCGGCGTCCAGTATTTACGCACTGGGAGGTGCTCTAGAGATGGTCTCATGTATTGACCGAGGGTGAGCCGATCGCACTTGGCATCCCGCAAATCTGTCATCGCTTCGACTATCTCGGCTTCGGTTTCCCCGTGCCCCAACATCAAACCGGATTTGGTGGGAATAGTTGGGTCATATTGCTTCACAATACGTAGAACGTCGATCGAGCGATCGTACTTCGCCCCCCTCCGCACCGGCCCTTGCAACCGACGCACCGTCTCAATATTGTGGTTGTAACAAGCGGGTTTAGCCTCCACCACCGTGCGAATTCGCTGTCGCTGCAACTCATCAAGGCCGGAATTCTCCCCGTCGGGGGCGGGCACGGGGAGGGCGGGCACGGGGAGGGCGGGCACGGGGGCACCGCCCCTACCTGTTCCCCCCCAAAAATCCGGCGTCAGTACCTCAACTTCAGTATGCGGGTTAAGGATGCGGATTTGGGCGATCGTCCTGGCAAACCAACCCGCACCCCCATCCGGCAAATCATCCCTCGCCACCGAAGTCAGCACCGCATAGCGCAAACCCAACAACTGCACAGCCTCCGCCACCTTTTGCGGTTCCTCCGGGTCTAGCGGCATCGGAGAATGACCTTTATCTACTTGACAAAAAGCACAAGCGCGGGTGCAAGTCGGCCCCATCAACAAAAAAGTCGCCGTTTTTTGCGCGTAGCACTCGCCCCGGTTGGGACATCTCCCCTCCTCACAAATCGTGTGAATTTGCCGCTGTTTGATAATTTTTTGCACTTGGGAAAGTTCGCTAGCTTTGCCAACGGGCCTACGCAACCACTCCGGCATCGCCTCGATTTCACCCCGCATTTGGGCGGCAACTGCTTTGACAGTAGGAGTTTTAGGAGTTTGGGGGGACATAAAATTAAGTGGCGATTGAGTTAATTCCTTCGATCGTATCCGAAATCAAAGCCCCTGAACTTGTAGCAGTACCACCCGAAATCAGGATCGCGCCGAGGTGCAACAAAACTAAACTCGCCCAGAATTATGGGTAGAATTCTGTTAGGGATATACTGAAGGTTGCAAATCATCACTCATTCATTACTGAAGGAGTCAGTCGTGGCTGGTCAAAAAATCTTGGTAATCGATGACAGTAAAGTCATCCGCGTCCGAGTCCGAGAGATGTTGCCGCAGGGTAACTTTGAAGTTCTAGAAGCAAAAGACGGCGAAGAGGGACTCAAACTGATCCGTCAAGCCCGTCCAAATCTAATTATGTTAGATTTCCTACTGCCCAAAGTCAGCGGTTGGGAAGTGTATCAAAAAGTGCAAGCCCATCCTGAGCTTTCTAAGATACCTTTGGTGATCATGTCGGGCCGCGAAGAAGAGGTGATGGAAAAAATTCCGAAACCCTTTGAGAAGCATTTTTTTGCATTTATCGCCAAACCGTTTGAGAAGAAGCAGCTAACCGAGGCGATCAAATCGGCGATGGTACTGGCCAAAAAGAAACCAGTGCCGGAAGCCCCAGCCGCCGCCGCTGCACCCACTTCGGGAGGGGGCGCCGCCGAAATTGAGGCGATGACTGTGAAAATGGCGAAAATGCAAGCGGAAATTGATGCACTCAAAAAACAAATGACTCAGGTGATTACAATCATCAAGCAGAAATTGAAATAATTCTGCTGTTTTTTGAAGGCACTTATGTAGAAGGAAACTTCCACACCGTGAAACTTTCAGTTGAGTCTCAAGGGCTGCGATTTTATCGGCATTTTTTTGCCAAATTGTTTGAGCAAGTGCGATCGCCAATAGCCGACAACTGGTTTCTCAAAATCCCAGTGAGAAAATCAATTAAAAGTTAAAAATAAAACAAGGGAGGAAATTAATTATTAATTTATATTAGGATTTTTAATGGGAGCATCTCATATGTGTAAAAACACTTCTTCTGGCTCCTTTCTTCTTCCTCTTTGCTCCTGCCTCAAAACTCCTGCCTCCTGCCTCACAACTCCAATTTCTAGCTGGGCTGCTTTCATTGAGATGCTCCCTTTTTAATTCCCGCTCGTTCCACACTCAATTATCAACTCCTCAGTCTCATTTTTTTGGTTAATGACTAACGACTATTCCGATTTTTTGCCTCAACTGCGTGCCTCAACAGAGCAATTATTGAAAAGATTAGACTGCTTCGATCGAGCGCAGGTATTAGCGATCGGAGATTTGACCTTGGACGAGTTTCTTACCGGACAAGTAGAGCGAATTTCCCGCGAAGCACCTGTGTTGATTTTGCGCTACGAAAATACTCAGCAAGTACCCGGAGGTGGCGCAAATGCTGTCTATAATTTAGCCAAACTGGGAGGCAAAGTAAAAGTTGCTGGTTTGGTGGGAAAAGACGACCAGGGAAAGGCTTTGTGCGGTATTTTTGAGGCGGCGGGAATTGATACGGGTGGGATTTTAATCGATTCGCAGCGTCCAACAGTCACCAAAACTCGAATTTCCGGGCACGCGCGGCAGTCGGTGACTCAGCAAATTGTCCGAGTCGATCGCAAATCGGACGAGTTGCCGGATTTAGATTTGCAGTTGCAATTGGCAGACTACATCCGGCAGCAAATACCAACAGTAGATGCCGTGGTTTGTTCCGACTACGGCGACGGAGTATTGACAAATTTGGCGATCGAATCGGCAGTGGTTCCCGGCAAAACAATTGTAGACGCTCAAATAAATTTGCAGCGATATTCTGGAGCAATGCTGTTTACTCCGAACTTGCCAGAAGCCGAGCAAGCCGTCGGATATGCTATCAAAAACCCTCACACTTTAATGCAAGCAGGACGCGATTTATTGAACTTAACTCAAGCTCAAAAAATCCTGATTACTCGCGGCGAAGAAGGGATGACTTTGTTTGAAAGGGCCAACGGCCAAGAAATCAAAAATTCACCTTCTCCAACATCGAATTGTGAAAAGGGGGAATTTGCCATTCAAAGTTGGGACATTCCCCCTTTTAACAAGACTGATGTATTCGACGTAACCGGTGCTGGAGATACAGTTGTAGCAGCAATGACTTTAGCTTTGTGCGTCGGTGCATCGGGTTGGGAAGCGGCAGTTTTGGGCAATTTGGCGGCTAGTATTGTCGTGCGTCAATTCGGTACGGCGACAACAACGGTAGAGGAGATGAAAGAAGCTTTGCTATCGCTCCTGAATCTGGAATAAAGCCAAAACATAAACCTGCTGGCGATCGATCGAGCATCTATCAGCACTTGAGTTTTTAATCCTGTTTTACTTCAGGCAAATACCCTGGCATTGAGTTAATCTAGTTTATATATAAATTAGTTTAAAAACTTATGGCTGAGACTTCAGGCTATTACGTTCGCGCTGCGAAACTTGCAGAAGTCGAGACAAAGGGCAGTTTGTTAGTGAATTTGGAAAAACACACGATCGCCCTTTTTTACTCAAACGATCGGGTATACGCGATCGACAACCGCTGTCCCCACATGGGTTTTCCCCTCAACGGCAGCACTTGCAAAGATGGCATAGTCACCTGTCCTTGGCACTACGCCCGCTTTGATGTCGCCAGCGGCGGTACTTTTGACTCTTGGGCCGACGACGTGCGATCGTTCCCAGCGGAAATTCGCGACGGGGAAGTTTGGGTAAATTTAGCACAACAGCTTGACCCTTACGCCCACCAGCGCCAGCGACTTCAAGATGGGTTAGAACAAGGAATTTCTCTAGTCATCGCCAAGTCAGTGATTGCCTTGCTAGATCAGGGGGCAACTGCCAGCGAACCTTTCCAAATCGGATTAGAATTTGGCACCCGCTACAACAAATCGGGATGGGATACGGGTTTATCGATCCACACCTGCTTGATGAATATACTGCCTTATCTAGATCCAGAAGACCGAGCCCCCGCCCTCTATCAGGGACTTTCGGCAGTGGCCCGCGATAGTGCAGGCGCACCTCCTCACTTTGCGGTTCACCCCTTGCCTAATTCTGAGGTTGATGCAGAGACACTCAAAAGCTGGTTCCGGCAATTTATTGAAATCAGAGACAGTGAAGCGGCGGAACGATGTTTGTTGACAGCAGTACGCGCGCCTCTTGAACGAGAACAAATTGCTGATATGCTGTTTGCTGCCGCTACTGACCACCGCTACATTGATGTCGGTCACAGCCTCGACTTTATTAACAAGGCGTTAGAAGCCCTGGATGCAGTGAATTGGGAAGGGGCAGAAACTGTTTTCGCGAGTTTGGTGGCTGGTTTGGCGAATGCGGCGCGCATGGAAGAGTCGAGTTCTTGGCGCTACCCTGTGGATGTGGTGGCAATTTTAGAGTCAGCAATGGCGCAGTTGCCTGCAGCTTTAGAAATGGGCCGATCGCACCGGGGCAATTGGTTGGGAAGAGAACAGTTAATTCCGATGTTGTTGGGCGAAGATGTATTGGCGATCGTCGATGCACTTTTAACTGCCTTGAAAGAAGGTTGTAGCGAAGACGAATTAGCCAGTGCAGTCACTTATGCTGCTGCCCTCCGCGTAGCCCGGTTTAATACGAATAACGACCACAGCGACTGGAATTCAGCGCACCATCCCTTTACCTTTGCGAATGCGGTGCATCAAGGATTGCGACGATCGCCTTCAGTAGAGTTGCTGCGGGGAGTTTTCGATGCAGCGATCGGCGTATATCTCAACCGTTTCTTAAATGTACCGCCTGCGCGACTTCCCGAACCAACAGATGTAGTTGAGAATCCAGAGGAATTGCTCAAACAACTGCCAGACTTGTTGGACAGACAGCAACAGGTGAATCAAGTCGGTAAATTAGTTGCCAAATACTTATATAGCGGTGGCAAATCGGAACGGTTGATGGCAGTTTTAGGAAAACTGATGCTGCGGGAAAATCGGGATTTCCACGTTATTCAGCAGGTAGAAGTGGCATTTCGCCAGTATGCTTTATTAGAGAATGCGGGCGATCGCATTGTGGTATTAGTAGCGGCGGCAAGGTATTTAGCCGCCCATGCCCCGACAGTGCGATCGCAAGCACAAACTTATCAAATGGCCGATCGATTGCACCGGGGCGATCGCTTATTTGAGGAGTCACCGGAAGTATTGTAAAACTTCATTGAGTTTATAAGCAATTATAAACAATAATGGTATTCTATTGTTGTGAGTGTTGAACAAGCGAATACGCATCGCCCAAAAAACGCAAGTCTCAAATGCAACTAACACAGAGGCACATCATTAAATCAACGTCACACCGTTTCGCCCAAATAGACGAACTAGCTTTCAAGTCCAAAAACCTCTACAATGCCGCCAATTACGTCATTCGTCAGAGCTTTATTTATGGATGGGGTTATGTCAGTTATAACGAAATGAACCGATTGATGAAGTCTCACGAAGCATATAAGGCTTTGCCTGCTAAAGTAAGTCAGCAAATCTTGATGGTGCTAGACAAGAATTGGAAATCGTTTTTTGAAGCAGTTAAAGCTTACAAAGCTGACTCTTCAAGATTCACGGGTAGCCCAAAATTGCCAAAGTACAAAGATAAGACTAAAGGGCGAAACCTTCTCATCTACACGATTCAAGCAATTAGCAGCAAACAGTTGAAGAAAGGAATCATTAAACTTTCCGGCACTGAAATTCCAATTAAAACCCAACTCAATCCCAACCAGATTTGTCAAGTTAGACTGGTTCCGAAATGTGATTCCTATGTAATTGAGGTAATTTATGATGAACCGGAGTCCACCCTGGGCAACGCTAATTTTGTAGCTAGTATTGATTTAGGACTGGATAATTTAGTGGCGTTAACTTCAAATCAACCGGGTTTTACCCCTTTGTTGATTAACGGGCGACCATTAAAATCGATTAACCAGTTTTACAACAAGCGCTCTTCACGATTGCAATCCCAGTTAAAAGAGAACCGCAAAACTTCACCCCGGATGAGCGCGCTTAACTCGTTGTCGCCATCAAAAAGTTGATAATTACTTGCATCATGCTAGTCGTGTGATTGTTGACCATTTGGTAGCGAAGCAAATTGGGACATTGGTGGTTGGGAAAAATGCACAGTGGAAAACCGAAATTAACTTAGGTAAACAAACCAATCAAAACTTTGTCAACATTCCTCACTCTCGATTAATTGAGATGTTGGAATACAAAGCTCTGCTGGCGGGAATCAAGGTAATTGTGCAGGAAGAATCCTATAGTTCACGGGCCAACTTTCTGGGTCTAGACCCAATTCCTGTTTACGGAAAAACTGATAAAGAGCCTGTGTTCACTGGTAAGCGTATCAAGCGAGGTTTGTACAAAACATCGACTGGTCAGTTAATTAATTCTGATATCAACGCTTCGTACAACATCCTCAGAAAAGCAATCCCAAATGCCTTCAGCGATGGGATAGGGAGCTGCGTAGTTGGGCCAATGCGGGTTAATCCGCTCAAAGTGAAAGTGAAGGGGGAGGGACTTGAAGCCTCCCATGTCTATAAATGACTATACTTTTACCAGCTATAGCTTCTCGTCATAACTCACATCTTGCACCAATATCAATAATCCTTTTTTGGGCGGGATCTCCTGCCCACTCCACAAGAAAACTCATTGAGCAGAACCCTACATTCCCATCAGGTTGATTCACTGGGTGTGGGATGTAGGGTGTGGGATCCCACGCGTAAATAAAGTGCAAGCCGCTATACAGTTCGTGGCGTCTGGGATTAAAATAAGGAGGCTCTTATGTTTCGTTTAGACAGGGATTCCAACCCCGTCTAAACGAGTGCTCCCAAATCTCCAGATTTGGAAGGGGTTTTAAACCCTTACTGCTTTTAGTCGTGGGCAGAGGACGGAAGCATTTCTCCTGCCTCCTGTCCTCTGCCTTCAGGAGATAAAATGAAACCCGAATTCAATTTTTTTCAGCATTGGTATCCTCTTTCGCCAGTCGAAGATTTAGATCCCAAGCAACCAACATCTGTGACACTTCTGGGACTGCGTTTAGTCATCTGGAAACCAAAATCATCTGAAACTTTCCAAGTGTTTTTAGATCGATGTCCGCATCGGCTTGCTCCCCTAAGTGAGGGTCGCATTGATGACGAAACAGGGAATTTAATGTGTAGCTATCATGGTTGGCAATTCGATCGGCAAGGAATTTGTACTCATATTCCCCAAGCGGAAAATCCAGAACTTGTAAGCAAGAATAAAGAAAATCTGTGTGCTGTAGCACTACCAGTTCGTCAGCAACAGGATTTACTCTGGATTTGGCCAGATGCAAAATCAAGCGAACAAGCTGCAAATACACCCTTACCTTTATCACCGCAAATAGATGCAACTAAAGGCTTTGTTTGGTCTTCTTTTGTACGAGATTTAGAATATGACTGGCAAACTCTTGTGGAAAATGTGGCAGATCCGAGTCATGTTCCTTTTTCTCATCACGGCGTGCAGGGCGATCGCAAACAAGCAAGACCGCTCCCGATAAAAATTGTGCAATCAACACCCAATTTGATTGAAGCGACTATAGGAACAGATGTACAAAGAACAATCACTTTTGAACCACCTTGTCGCTTGGAGTATGCGTTCAGTTTTAACGATGGCAGCAAACAGTTTGGACTTATCACCTACTGTATACCTGTATCTCCCGGTAAGTCCAGAATTGTCGCTTCTTTTACCCGTAACTTTGGCAAAACACTCCATCATCTCACACCCCGTTGGTGGGATCACATCAGCAATCGCAATCTGGTTCTTGATGGAGATATGGTTCTTCTACAGCAGCAAGAATATTTTCTCCAACAAACACAATCTACCCAAAGCTGGAAAACTGCCTATAAGCTACCTACAAGTGCAGACCGTTTAGTAATAGAGTTTAGGAATTGGTTTGATCGCTATTGTCACGGACAACTACCTTGGAGCGAAGTTGGAATCAATGTTCCACCAACACGGAATATCAATAGCGATCGCGAACCAATCCTCGATCGCTACAAACAACACACCCAACATTGTCGTAGCTGTCGAGAAGCACTTTTGATTGTGCAACGCTTGCAAGCAGTGCTTTTAATCTACTTTGCTATTACTGTTTGCGCTGTTGCTCTCCTTCCCGATAGATTGCAACTGACTCTGGGTTTACCCTTAATTGTGACAGCACTATTAGGTTTAGGAGCTTACGCTTGGCTGATATTCTGGCTTCGTCCGAGATTTTACTTTGTGGACTACATCCATGCGGACAGATAGAGGCGTTCATGCTTGGAAAAAGTATTAGCTTGCTTATTTTGTTAGATAAAGTTATCACTAGATTAGCGGGTTCTCCTGAACTTGCGGTGATATTTTTATCTAATTACTGTAGTTTAGACTAAAAAATGATTGCAGCCAAAAGTGGCTACCTTTGAATATCCGGCAAGCTGTTACTCAAAAACTCAAGAGGGAGAAGATTAAATAACTAATCTTGAAGACTTTTTACGTCGGGAAACCCGTTTTTTCACAGTGGGATATCGCGGTGCTACCGTCCGTACCCTTCCTTTTTCCCAACCGGGGGATTTTCCCCTATGTTTAGGCATTTTTGCGGGAGTACCAATGTCAACTAAAAGCGAAAACATTGATTGGGCAACAGGTCCAGGGGTTAAATTGATAGTAGCAGATTGCTCTCGTCAGTCTATTCTCGATCACTAAATCTCTGGCCAACCAGAGTTGCCAACTCCGGGGCGGCATTAAATCACTCCAACGCTCCGATTGTTCAGGAGTTCTTAGGTTAGGCAATGTCCAGTGTAGTCGTTGCTTGACAAATTTATACCAATGATCCACTCCAAAGCGTCGTAAATACTTAAACCAGACTGTTTCGCTTAGGGAGAGTTCGTTCTCCCACCCAAGCCAACCATAAGGGTGGAAACGGCTGACCGTTTGACATGGGCTTCATTCTTAAGGGCGAGGATTAAATTGACTCTGTGTTCAGCGGCACGATAAAAATGCAAGTCAAGCCATTGACTGACTCGGACTTGTCCCAACTGTGAATGTTCGTCAATTTCAATCACATTATCCGCGATGAGCCATGTGCTTGGGTCATTGAGTCTCATTTTCTGCCCGTGCTTACGTGGTCTACCGCGACCACTATAGGCTGGTGGTGCTGACCACAAACAGGAATTCTTTCGGACTCTCATTAAGCAATCAGCTTGAATGTCTGCTTGCGCTAATACCCAATTTGCATTGCCATATTCAGGCGTCTAAGACTGCTAAGACTGGATTGATGCTCTGTTCACAGACAAGTTTGAGTTGGGAAGCTGCTTGAAGTATAGGTGAAGACCAACTACTAATTCGTTCATGTAGTAGGGGTAATGCCCAACTTCCTTCTGCTTCGGGTATCCACGCAATTGTACTGTACCCCTGTCCAACAATTACGCCTTCCTGATATTCATGGGTTCTATCTTTTACTGTAGTTTAGACTAAAAAATGATTGCAGCCAAAAGTGGCTACCTTTGAATATCCGGCAAGCTGTTACTCAAAAACTCAAGAGGGAGAAGATTAAATAACTAATCTTGAAGACTTTTTACGTCGGGAAACCCGTTTTTTCACAGTGGGATATCGCGGTGCTACCGTCCGTACCCTTCCTTTTTCCCAACCGGGGGATTTTCCCCTATGTTTAGGCATTTTTGCGGGAGTACCAATGTCAACTAAAAGCGAAAACATTGATTGGGCAACAGGTCCAGGGGTTAAATTGATAGTAGCAGATTGCTCTCGTCAGTCTATTCTCGATCACTAAATCTCTGGCCAACCAGAGTTGCCAACTCCGGGGCGGCATTAAATCACTCCAACGCTCCGATTGTTCAGGAGTTCTTAGGTTAGGCAATGTCCAGTGTAGTCGTTGCTTGACAAATTTATACCAATGATCCACTCCAAAGCGTCGTAAATACTTAAACCAGACTGTTTCGCTTAGGGAGAGTTCGTTCTCCCACCCAAGCCAACCATAAGGGTGGAAACGGCTGACCGTTTGACATGGGCTTCATTCTTAAGGGCGAGGATTAAATTGACTCTGTGTTCAGCGGCACGATAAAAATGCAAGTCAAGCCATTGACTGACTCGGACTTGTCCCAACTGTGAATGTTCGTCAATTTCAATCACATTATCCGCGATGAGCCATGTGCTTGGGTCATTGAGTCTCATTTTCTGCCCGTGCTTACGTGGTCTACCGCGACCACTATAGGCTGGTGGTGCTGACCACAAACAGGAATTCTTTCGGACTCTCATTAAGCAATCAGCTTGAATGTCTGCTTGCGCTAATACCCAATTTGCATTGCCATATTCAGGCGTCTAAGACTGCTAAGACTGGATTGATGCTCTGTTCACAGACAAGTTTGAGTTGGGAAGCTGCTTGAAGTATAGGTGAAGACCAACTACTAATTCGTTCATGTAGTAGGGGTAATGCCCAACTTCCTTCTGCTTCGGGTATCCACGCAATTGTACTGTACCCCTGTCCAACAATTACGCCTTCCTGATATTCATGGGTTCTATCTTTTAATGTTTTAGCATCTGGTCTCCCCCATGCAGTGTGGTCAATTGCCACTAACATATGTTCTGCTACGGGTACTTGCTGTTCTAATTGCTCAAGGGTACAGCATCATCAGTTTTTTCCGATCTGGCCTACAGTCTTGCAATGCTTCGTAAATACTTGGCCATTGACGATTGAATAGCGGGCTGAGTGAAAATTCTGCTAAGCATGACGCATTTCTGGTGGTCATCACTGCATCCATCAGCTCGAATGTCGCATCCTTGGCTCGTACCAATAACTCGTATGCTGCTTGACGAAAGTCCTTTAATCGTTCACTGTTCATTGAGGGAGTGGATAGGTTTTCTTTTTCACCCTCATTCTCTCCTTAACGGTGGCTCTAGTTCTTCTTTGGCCACCGTTCTCATCTTTAGTTAGTCTAAACTACAGTCTTTTAATGTTTTAGCATCTGGTCTCCCCCATGCAGTGTGGTCAATTGCCACTAACATATGTTCTGCTACGGGTACTTGCTGTTCTAATTGCTCAAGGGTACAGCATCATCAGTTTTTTCCGATCTGGCCTACAGTCTTGCAATGCTTCGTAAATACTTGGCCATTGACGATTGAATAGCGGGCTGAGTGAAAATTCTGCTAAGCATGACGCATTTCTGGTGGTCATCACTGCATCCATCAGCTCGAATGTCGCATCCTTGGCTCGTACCAATAACTCGTATGCTGCTTGACGAAAGTCCTTTAATCGTTCACTGTTCATTGAGGGAGTGGATAGGTTTTCTTTTTCACCCTCATTCTCTCCTTAACGGTGGCTCTAGTTCTTCTTTGGCCACCGTTCTCATCTTTAGTTAGTCTAAACTACAGTAATTAGAAAAGCAAGCTAATACGCTTCTCGAAAATTATCAAAATTTGAAAAGCCATATCCTTGTCGCATAATTAACTTAATTCGATTATTTATTCCTGATATCACTCTACTTGTTGTGCGATTAAGAAAGTAATTACAAATCCCTTCAAAATAATTAACAATTGTCGAAGTTGATTCTTGGAAAAATATTTGCACATAATTCAGCCAATCCTTGAACTCTGTATGAGCTATTTTGACGCTCATCTTGGTCTCAATACGGTTCAGATAAGAATAATCTGATTTCCTTTCACAAGTCTGGAACTCTGATAAATGCGTGAAATGAAATTCGTCTGAAAGCCCTAACTGAACCGTATTGAGTCATAAGGCACTTCTTCAGTAAATAATTGCCCCGATCATTTCTTGGAAATTATCCCCTTGTCATCAATTTTCAAATCTGTCTTGGGAAAATCGCTCTTGGTCAAACGGTCAATCAACCCCACAGTCCTAAAATTGTTATCAACAGTCGGCACACCTCGCCCGTCAAGTTGGATGGGGATAATCTTACCAGAAACAAAATCCCCTTGCGGAGTCATTTTCACATCCAAAATTAGAGATTTACCGAGTGCTCCGGCTGTGGACAAAGTGCGATAACCCAAAAAATTGCCCAGGGAATAAGCAATCAATTTCCCTTTATAAAGTTCCATCGCTCTGGGAACGTGCGGGCCATGTCCCAAAATCAAATCTGCTCCCGCATCAATCATCGTCCGCGAAAACAAAACCATATTTCCCCGGTTTTCTCCGTAAAAGAACTCAGTTTTATTTCTCACATTGATAGCTCCCGTTCCTTCAGCTCCAGCATGAACTGATATCACTACAATATCAGCCTTTTCCTTAGCTTTTTTGACAACTTCTGCTCCCGCTTTCAGTTCCAGCAAGGAATTGTGAACGTCGCCGTAGTTGCTGAAACCGATAAAGGCAAAATTCACACCCTTGACATTTTTATAAACAATTTGATCTCTTTTGCCAACAGCCTTCATGCCGTTGCTGTCGATGTTTTTAATCGTGTCCTTAAATCCCTGCTCGTTAAAATCGTAAGAGTGATTGTTGGCAATACTCAAAATATCAAAACCAACATCTTTGAAAATTTTGGCATAACTCGGAGGCGTCCGAAAGGCAAACAGCATTCGTCCGCCGCCTGCTTTGGAACTGTAAGGATAATCGGTCATCGTGCTTTCAAAATTGCCAAACAGAATATCAGCTCCTTGGAGGTACGGTTTTACGGACGCCAATAACATCTCTTTTTTTGCCGGCAGTTTGTTGTAGGGATAATTTGTGCCGGGGATCATGTCACCAACTGCTTTGATGCTGACAGTGGCGGGCACAATGGCAGGTTTTTTGGCAGCCGGGGAGGGCGATTTTGCAGCGGGAAGGGGTTTGGCTGCGGCTGCTGGTGCGGGTGTCGAGCTCACTTCTTGTACCGCAGGCTTTGACGTTAGAGGGTTATTAGTAGCGGTGGGTGAGGATTTGTAAAGTTGAGAAGCCAGCACAAGGCCGGATATCGGTACGAGAATTAGACTCAGAACACCGACTGACAGCCCAGATTTTTTAGTTTTAGTGCCTGCTAATTCTGGCTGCGGTGATGGCTTTTGCTGCCTTTGATGTGGGGGTTTTGGAGTTGGGATTTTAGGGGGTTGGGGCGGAGATTGTTCTGGTGTTTGAGTGGGCGCAGTGGTGACATTTTGAGGTTTTTCTAGCTTGGGCAAAGTCACAGGAATGGGAGAAGCGGGTAAACTAGCGGCTACTGCTGCACTGGCAGCTACTGCGGCATTCACGGCAACTAACGGACTCACGGGTTCGGAAGTCAAGCGTTTTTTTAATTCTACCGTCTGAGTCCAAGCGGGCAATTGCTCGCCGTCGCGCCGCCCGTAAACTGTCACTGAGTAAAGGTTATTTGGTTGCAGCCGCTGCAACCCTTTGACTGCGACTCGGAGACAGGCTTCTTCTGCGGGTAAATGTTCTGCTTCCAGCAGCAGGTGCAGGCTGTCATTTTCCCGGCTGGCTTTAGCCGTGACGCCGAAGCTTTGGAGTGCTTGGCCGATCAGAAATGCGATCGCCCTGGCATCGCCTTCTTTTGCTAAATTTAAAATATCTTGTTGGCTCACAAACGCCTCTACTCTCACACTAGAAATTTAGCTCGATCTTATATCAAATTTGGCGGCACAGCATTAAATACCGATTGATTTAACTTAAGTAAGTGGGTACAAATAAACAAAACGTTGGCAGAGGACGCCTGCGTGAAAGGGTCTACTCGCTCTCACTACAGATCCTAACTAAATCCGACCCTGCTTTTACAAGATAGTATGATTTTTGGCGCTTGCTAGCTGACTACAATATTTCCTAACGGTTATCTTAGTCGATCGCCCAAACACTTCTATCCGGCATAATTGCCCCCTTCAAATTAACATCCGTCAAATCAGCGCTCTCTTTGTTACAGCATTTTGGGTAAATAAAACGGGTTTGTGAGCGTCGAGAGTGCGTCCTGGAATGTACTGAAAATAGGCGGTTTAGCAGCGAAGAATTAACGAAAAAACCGAGTTTATCGTTACGAGTGCCAATGCCCCTGTCCCACTTCCGCCCAAATTCACACAAAAACGATCGACCCGCAGGCTCGGAAGCTTGTTAAAATTTTGGTCAAGCCACGCTATTGGTGAGAAATAGACGGCTAGCCACAATCGTCTGCTAACGCCCCCGCAATGCTGCGCTGCGGGGCCTGCACTGCACACTGCACGTAGGTGAGATTAGCTGCAATCAACTTTCGGGATGCCGCTGCTAAAGTCGCGGCCGCCGATGTAGTTGTTCGTTTGAAACTAAATAGGGCTTGCTGAATATATCGGTCGCACTTGACGTGGCATGGGTTAAGAACTGGTGCGATGCAAGTCAGGTGC
>NZ_JAUBOZ010000223.1:0-2767 GCF_036700475.1 Microcoleus sp. T2B6
ATTAATTATGAAATGGAACCGAAATATCAAAAACAAAGGTAACTTAGTTAATGCAGTTTAGATGTCGAACAGCTTATTGTTATCAAGGTCGGCTCACAAAAAAAATGAGCAAGCGCCGTCTCAAGTTACTTAGCCAAATCAGGAAAAATAGTTGATAAATAAATCTATTCATAAATTGGTAATACTTAGTGGCAGCGCTATGAGTAATTTAGGTTGCAAGTAGAAAATTTGTTAAGTAGCATTTTTATTAGACAATACTCACTTTGTCAGGGAACCATAACTAATCCAATTCAATTTCTTGGATGCGCCGTTTATACTGTTGGTTATTTTGTTTATGAGTTTGCTGTTCTTGCTCAATTAATTGTATCCAGATATCATTCCAACTTGACTGTGGATTAACAAGTTCTGCGTTCGGTAGCAGCGCGCTCGCATTTCGAGCGAGCTGAGAATTTTCGGCAATCGCTATAATAACGCTATCGAGTTCTTGTAAGAATTGTATAGGCAGTTGTGAAGCTCGTTCAATTCCTAGGTAAATTGTGGGTGGTGGTGTAGAGTTATCCTGGCTATTTTCCTGTTCAATAAGCAAAATTGAAAGGGCTTCGATTGGGTTACAAGCAATCACAGCTCGCTCAATTTCTCCAGTAGTGGCTACCCAGAAAGCAGCTTCAGATGACAGGGGATGGCTTGTAGTAAAGTTGCCTCTTTCATCTAAAACAAAAGCGAAGCTGGCTTCCCCCTCAAGCGTCCGTGCCGTAAAGACAGCTTTTTCTGAGTTGGCATACAACCAAGAATGAGAGTGTAATAAATCAAGCAATTCAAAAGGTAAACTGTACTCGACTGCTAGATGCGATCGCACTTTTTGCCACTGAGTTTCATTCCTTTCAGGCAGGATTGACAGTTGTAACTCTAACTCATTTGGTGTTGCAGGAATTGCAGGAGTTGCAGGCGCGCTTGCTACTAACTCAGATTGTGACAACTCTAACTCATTTGGTGTTGCAGGAATTGCAGGAGTTGCAGGCGCGGTTGCTGCTAACTCGGATTGTGACGACTCTAGCTCATTTTCCTCTGCCTCACTGGGGGCGATAGCTAAGTGTTGTGGCTGCATTAAAGCCTCAATTAGGGCGTTATCTCGCCCTTTGTCATAGCTAACGCCTCGATGCTTCTGCAATCCAGAAAAAGTGTAGGCTCTACCCAACTGAGTGCCACTTAAAGCGACTCCATCTAAATTGTAAGAAATGCCTTTACTGAAGCCGATTCCAGTTCGAGTCAATCCGACTTGTACCTCTGGGCCTTGTTGCTGCAACCGCTCAACGAATTCTGGCATACTTGGGTTGTCTTGGGTAACTTCATCAATTAGGTCTTGCAATTGCACCCTGACGCTTTTGTTTCCCTTGCTTTGTAAGTACCTATGTTCTCCAGTAGTCGGAGATCGCTTATATGTTTCCCAACTAGGTGTAACAGCTTCTAAATTGTAGTCTCTTTCTAACTGGCGGATTACTTCTTGGCTTCTGTAATAATCCCAGCTATCATCAACGACACTTCCATCTAGGCGGATGCGACTGGCGACGATGTGAATGTGGTCATGGTCTGTATCGTTGTGCTTGACAACTGCATACTGGTTGTTGTCAAATTCCATTGCTTTCATGTAGTCGGCTGCGATTGCTAGCCAGCGGTACTCATTTTCTTCCGAATCTTCTAGTTTCTGGGTAGAATCGACAGATAAAGTAGCATGAAATACTGCTACTTTCAGGTTAGGTCTTAGTTGTCGGGCAATCCCAAATTCAGCAGCCAGTTCTTCAGGAGTCTGTCCGCACATAGTACCGCCAATTAGAGCGGCGTCTTTTTTGCCCAGCACGTAGTTCAGACAGCCACGAAAGCCTGTACCTTTGATTTGTTTGCCAATCATAGCCGTTTCACCGTAGATTTATTACATCAATTGCTGAGGCTTATTAAGAATTAGCGGACTGTAGAATTGGTGAGGTTGGCAACTATTGTTTTAATTGCAGTTTGGTTCTCTCGAATAAGTTGCTGTACATTTTCTAAGAGTCCTCTATTAACAATAACGGGTTCTCCCAATACCAGAGCACTATTGCAAGCTTTCTTCATCTGATTGAGGTTGTTTGCTGCAATTTTAAGTTGAGCATTAATTTGGCATAAAACTTGATAGGCTTTCAAATCAAATACAGATAGAGGGTGTGGCATAGTTCTCCTCAAAGCTGCACGACGCATGAAGTCGCTCATACTCAAATTTACTTGGTGAGCTAGTGTTTGAATTTCGCTGTAATCGGAGTCAGTCAAGCGGATGTGGATATGGCTTGATAGCTGCTCTCTGGGTCTGACTTTCGGTAAATTTTTCATAGCTTTTAATCGGTAATCACTGTTTGTAAATATACAAGTTAACAACTGTAATTGAACACCGCTATTCTGGTGATTTTATCCCCCCCAATTGGAGAGGGCTATTAGGGTTTATTAAACGTAGAGATTGACTACTCTAATTTCCTTTAATTGTATAAATTGTTCATTGAGGTGCGATCGCCTGCCCTCTGACTCTGGCGATGGTAGTCACAAGCGAGCAAAAAGCTGGTGGTAGTGGTGGGTTCTATGCGCGAGGCTCTTGCGATCGCGGGAAGTCGATTCGTAGCAGCTCTCTTTGAAGTCAGTACACTCACCGCACTGTCCCAAGTTCAGATGATCTATGGGTATGGCAACAACTGTCCCACCGCTCAATGTTGCGCGAGCCGATGGTGCGAGCATACATTATCTATGC
>NZ_JAUBOZ010000084.1:0-34413 GCF_036700475.1 Microcoleus sp. T2B6
AAAGACATAACATCTCTGATTATCAAGAAAAAAGGAGATTATGTTTTAGCTTTAAAAGGGAATCAAAAACTCCTCTATCAAGCTGTGAAAGAGTGGTTTGAAGTAGCTAAAAAATCAGATTATTTAGGCAAAGACTACAGTCCGGAATGAGCAAGTAGAAGCTGGACATCATCGAGTGGAAAAAAGACAAGTGTGGACTGTTGATGTATCCGAGTTACCACCTCTGCATAATCAAGAATTATGGACGGGATTAAAAACAGTTGTCATGATAGTTAGTGAACGACGGCTGTGGAATAAAACCACGACTGAAGCTCGTTTTTACGTTAGTAGTTTAAGCAGTAATGCTGAGACAATTGCTGGGGCGATCCGTAGTCATTGGGGCATTGAAAATAGCTTACATTGGACGCTGGATGTGACATTTTGTGAAGATGAAAGCCGGATTAGGAAACAGAACTCTCCCGAAAATTTTGCACTTCTACGTCGCTTGGCTATAAATTTACTAAAACAAGAAAAAACTTCCAAACAAAGTCTAAAAATGAAACGGTATCGAGCGGCAATGGACAATAATTATTTAGTGCAAATTTTAAACTCTGCCAGTTAATGCTCGAAATCTAACACCTATCTAAGAAGGAAAATTATCCGGCTTTAAGAAGTTTAGAAAATCTTAAGGTTCTGATTTAATTTGCTTAAATGTGGTTAAAGTTAATGATTTTTAAAAGTTTTTTTTAGTTATTTAGTAATGCACAAATTTAGGTGTTTGTCAAATTAATTTAGATGCGTTTACCCTGACCCCGCAATGTTGCCGAAATCTAGTCACCTGCTTATTGTTAGGCTTTAATTCCGTCCTGAAGCTGAGTAACATTTGCTTTTACCTCATTTCTGCCTTACTCTTATTGTATGCGGAATTAATGCGGAATGACAAAATGCCTAGAAAAAAGATCTACAGCGAGCCTAAGCGTAAAGTCAACCTAAGTCTGACCGAGACTGCTACTAAGTGGCTAGAGTTCAAGCAAGTTGAACTTACTGCAAGCAGTCTTAGTGACGTTATCGAGAGGCTGGCTAGAGAGTTACCCCAAAATTCCATCAATGGGTAACTCTGTCCAAGAATTACGTTACAGTTTCAAACCCCAAAGCTAACCAACAGTGTTAAGCCAACCGCGCATGCGATCAGGATCGGTTGGCGATTTTTGAGGATCTTAGCGCGAAGTATGTCGCGAGGCTGGTCAACCAACTTGGAAATAGCCGGAAACATCACCTTGCCACTGAGGGCTAAAGTGATAGAGCGCGGTATGTCAGCAAGCGTAAGAGCAACGCCGTAAACGCCCAACACATCCAATGTCAGTAATTTTCCCAGAATCAGCCGATCGGCTTGCTCTGCAAAAAATGTTAAAGCCGTTGAAACAAATATCAACTTTCCAAAAGAAAGAATTTCTGTGAACTACCTCTTGATTCCATATCAAGCGGTTAGGCGAACCAGAATTCCAATAGTGGCTCCAGACCAATTGCAGAATTTGTGACGCAAAGGATCCCATCAATATGGCCCAGATGGTCGGACTGAACCACGCCCAAACAATCATTACCACAATCCCGATCGACTGTCCCGACAACTCAAAAATTGCTAGCTGACGAAAAGCCATATTCCGGTTGAGCGTGAACACCGAAGTTGAATTGAACCCGGAGATCACCGTCCCCAAACCCACCACAGGGATTAACCAGAGGAACTGAGGCTGTTGGTATAACTGGGCAATTGACCAGGCCAGCAAAAGCGTACAGAACCAAAGAATCACGCCGCGACAGACCTGCAAAGTCCAGGCAGTGTTCGAGAAAATCTGGCTCTTCCCCGCGCTTGTTCTGGATGACGCTAGTACCGATACCAAGGTCTGAGAACAGGTGCACAGCCGTGATGAATACGTAGACGAGACTCATAAGACCAAACATTTCCGGTACTAGCAGGCGAGTCAGGATCAGGTTACTGCCTAACCGCAGCACCTGACTGATCCCATAGCTAGCAATCGTCCACACTGCCCCCCGGACAGCAAGCTGTTTAACTGATGACATAATAAATTTGGCGTAAGGGAAACCGAAAGAGCAGACTTTTGAGCGAGGTTTTGGTATCAGTTGCTTTTAGCAGCTCACCTGCTGACACAAAAAACGCAGGCCTATCTATTGTTGAGCCATTGATGGTGAGACTTCTCGATTTTAGACCTCAACAGTGCTGCTAATTAGCTGATGTGTGCAACGATCAGCACAATGCTGGTCTGCAACTCGCCGTACCCTAAATCTGTGGATCTTAGATAACATAGTTACAGTGTTACAGTCTATTTAACAAAGACATCATAAACTTTATGTTAGGGAACACAGTGGAATTTATCTGAAAGTTGCACAACGGCTAACTACCTGATTAATAATTACTCATTACCAATGTCACACCCTCTCTACGTCGCCTTTATTTGGCACCAGCACCAGCCTTTGTATAAATCGAGGGCATCTACGGTCGGATCAGACACCAGTTCCAGATCAAACTCGCCCGTATTGCAGTCCAGAAACTTTGACCTCCAAGGTCACTATCGACTGCCTTGGGTGCGCTTGCATGGAGTCAAAGACTACTTGGATTTAGTTCTCCTTCTGGCAAAATATCCTAAACTGCATCAAACCGTAAACCTGGTTCCCTCCTTGATTTTGCAGATAGAAGACTGCATAGCAGACCGAGCATTAGACCCTTACTTGGCGGTAACCCTGAAGCCAGCAGAAACTTTAAACATCGAAGAACAAGAGTTCATTTTAGAACACTTCTTTGACGCCAATTACCACACTCTGATTCAGCCGCATCCCCGCTACGCTCAACTCTACACTCAGCGGCAGGAAAAAGGCATTCAGTGGTGTTTGGAAAACTGGAAATTGCAGGATTTTAGCGACTTGCTGGCTTGGCACAATTTAGCTTGGATTGACCCGCTGTTTTGGGACGACGCCGATATTGCAGGGTGGCTGAAACAAGGACAAAATTTTAGTTTGGTAGAGAGAAAAAACATCTACTCAAAACAAAAAGAAATCCTCGCTCGCATCATTCCCCAGCACCGTAAAATGCAAGCTGAGGGACAGTTGGAAGTCTCCACA
This sequence comes from Microcoleus sp. T2B6, assembly GCF_036700475.1. Taxonomy (NCBI): domain Bacteria; kingdom Bacillati; phylum Cyanobacteriota; class Cyanophyceae; order Oscillatoriales; family Microcoleaceae; genus Microcoleus; species Microcoleus sp. T2B6. The sequence continues at coordinate 3,115 of NZ_JAUBOZ010000084.1, forward strand.
ACCCCCTACACGCACCCGATTTTACCGCTGCTTGCCGACACTAATGGCGGCCGCATAGCTATTCCAAACATGACGCTGCCACAACACCGGTTTCAGTGGGAAGAAGATATTCCCCGACACCTGAGAAAATCCTGGGAAATGTATCAAGACCGGTTTGATTGCCAACCGCGCGGTTTGTGGCCGTCGGAACAAGCAGTCAGCCCGGAAATTTTGCCCTACATTGCCAAACAAGGCTTTAAATGGATAGTCTCGGACGAAGCAGTATTGGGGTGGACAATTAAACACTTTTTCAACCGCGACGCGACAGGGAATGTCTACGAACCAGAATTGTTATATCGCCCTTACCGTTTAGAAACTCCTGACGGCGATTTAGCCATAGTATTTAGAGACCACAGATTGTCCGACTTGATCGGGTTTACCTACGGTTCGATGGAACCGGAAAAAGCAGCATCAGATTTAGTGGGACACTTAGAAGCGATCGGCAGAACGCTCAAAAACCGACAGTCCGACGGCCAAACAGCTTTAGAAAATCCCTGGTTAGTGACGATCGCCCTAGACGGCGAAAATTGCTGGGAATTCTATCCCCAAGACGGCAAACCGTTCTTAGAATCCCTCTATCAAACTCTCAGCGACAATCCAGATATCAAATTAGTCACAGTCTCGGAATTTCTCGACAAATTCCCAGCAACCGAAACAATTCCCGCAGCCCAACTGCACACCGGTTCCTGGGTGGACGGTTCCCTCACAACTTGGATCGGCGACCCCGCGAAAAATCGCGCTTGGGACTTGTTAGGGCCCGCTAGACAAATGCTGGCAAACCATCCAGAAGCCACAGAAGAAAGCAACCCAGAAGCTTGGGAAGCGCTTTATGCGGCCGAAGGTTCCGACTGGTTCTGGTGGTTTGGCGAAGGCCACACGTCGAACCAAGATGCCATGTTCGACCAGCTATTTCGCGAACACGTAGCGGCGATTTACGACGCTCTTGGCGAGCCCGTACCCCCGGAAGTGCGACGGCAAGTAGAGGTACACGAGGTTCAAGGTGACCACCAGCCGCTGAGCTTTATTCACCCGGTGATTGACGGTATCGGCAACGAACAGGATTGGGACAAAGCCGGCCGGATTGAAGTTGGGGGAGCAAGGGGTACGATGCACCGGAGTTCGGCAATTCAGCGGCTTTGGTACGGGGTTGACCACTTGAATTTTTACATTCGCGCCGACTTCAAGGTAGGGGTGCGGCCGGGAATTGATTGCCCTCCAGAGTTAAATTTGTTCTGGTTTTATCCCGATCGCACGATGAAAAACAGTCTGATTCCGCTGTCGGGTTTGCCCGACGAAGCACCGCTAAACTACCGATTCCACCATCAGTTAGAGATTAATTTGCTGACGAAATCGATTGCGTTTCACGAAGCAGGAGAGGGCGATGAGTGGCAGCCCCGCCTCAGCCGGGCCCAAGTGGGATTGGATAAATGTTTGGAGGTAGCAGTCCCCTGGGCGGATTTGCAGATTATGCCCGACTGGCAGATGAGGCTGATTGCAGTTTTATCGGAAGGGCAGCGTTACTCTACCTGTATGCCGGAAGATGCTTTTATTCCGATCGGAATGCCGTAAAAAGTCATTAGTCATTAGTCATTAGTCATTAGGCTGTAGGGGCGGGTTGCGGGTTTTACCAGCTTTCATAGAACGGTTAACCCAAATACATATAAACCCGCCCTCTGAATTAGTCAACAGTCCTTAGTCATTAGTCATTAGTCATTGGGCTGTAGGGGCGGGTTTTACCAGCTTTCATAGAACGGTTAACCCAAATACATATAAACCCGCCCCCTGAATTAGTCATTAGTCATTAGTCAACAGTCATTTTTTGAACCAACAAAAAATTAAATAATTATCCAATTTTATTAAATTGGGGCTTCTACTCTGGCTACCTAATGCCTTGATAATTTCGCTCGCGTCCGGTCGATCGAGGGCTAGAAAATTTGTTCGTCGTGAGGGCTTCATCCTTCATAAAAAAGAGGACTAAATTCCTGAATACCAAACATACAATGGTTAATTTACCGGAGATCATATCATTAGTCATGGGGAAATAAAAAAACTAATGAGCCGCATTTTACTATTGGTCGATCGCCACCAACAACTTAATTTGCCGATCGCCCACCTCAACACCGAGCATGAGGTGATCGTACTCGATCGCGCTTTAGAACCCAACTCCGAATTCCCCATTCCCCAAATCGCTTTTGACTTGTGCATTCTCGACGAGGCCAATTTCGATCGCATCGGGCCACTGGTAGAATCATTAAAAGCTGCAGCCGAGCCGATATTTTTACCGTTTTTGCTTGTTAGTAAATCCCAAACGCCTGCTCTTTCTGAGCAGCCATTTTCGCTGCCGGCAAAACAACTCGAAGGCAGAATAGACGATTGGATAGTAACTCCCGCCGAACCCGTCCAACTGCACTTGCGGGTAGAGAATTTGTTGGCGCGCAGGCGGCAGTCGCTAGAACTCCACAGACTTCAGGAAATAATTAAAGAACAGACTTTTACAGAAAGTTTGTTAAAGGACTCGCTGCAAACGGCAAACGAAAACCTGCAACGGGAAATCGCCAAGCGGGCCGAGGTAGAAGCTGCAGCGCGAGAAAACTCCTATCTCGACTCGCTGATGAATGCCATGCCAGATATTGTCTGCTTCAAAGATGGCGAGGGCAGGTGGCAGGAGGCAAATCAAGCGATATTGGAAGTGTTCGAGCTAGAAAAAATAGACTACCGCGGCCTTAAAGATTTTCAGCTAGGAGAACTCAGCATTTTTTACCGCGAGGCGCTACAGGCGTGCGAGGTCAGCGATCAAGAAGCGTGGGCAAAAGGTAAGCTTTCTAGGGGTGAAGAAATGATTCCCCGATCGGACGGTACTGTGAAAATCTACGACGTGATTAAAGTACCCGTATTTCACCCCGACGGCAGACGCAAAAGTATCGTGATTTTGGGCCGGGACATCACGGAATACAAGCAAACTAGAGACGAACTCGTGCGCTTGGCGTCGATTGTCGAGTCTTCCGACGACGGCATCGTCGGCAAAACTCTCACCGGGACAATTCAGAGCTGGAACGCAGGAGCAGAGAAGATTTACGGCTACTGTGCGGCGGAAATCAAGGGGCAGTCGATCGAGATTTTAGCCATACCCGAACGCCCCAAGGAAATGCCTCAAATATTGGAAAATATTAGGGCTGGAGCCACCATCGACCATTACGAAACCGTGCACTTGCGGAAAGATGGCCAACAGATAGATGTGTCCCTGACGATTTCTCCGATTAAAGACGCGACTGGAGCGGTAACGGGCGTTTCGACAATCTCTCGCGACATCAGCGACAGCAAGCGAGTGGAGAAAGCCTTTGAACAACTCCGCCACCAAACAGAAATGATTTTGTTCTCCGCAGGAGAAGGAATTTGCGGGTTGAACAAACAGGGAAAAGTAACTTTTGTCAATCCTGCGGCTGTGAGAATGGCTGGGTGCGAATCGAAGCAATTGATCGATCGACCACTCTATGAAAGCTTACACCGTTCACAGCAAGAATGCTCGAGGGCGATCAAGCAACTGTCACCTGCAACAGACATCAATTCAGGCTCTGAACTTGTCCCACACTGCGCCGCACCGCAGGCGGGCAAACTGCTGCCGAAGCGGGTAAGTTCTCAAATTTTAGCCACCTTGGAAGACGGAGAGGCGCGGCGCGTCACCGATGAGATTTTTTGGCGGCGAGACGGCAGCAGTTTTCCGGTTGAGTACGTTGTCGCTCCGATGCGAGAACAAGGCGAAATTATTGGAGCTGTGGTGACTTTTAAAGATATCACGGAGCGGCTTGCCGTCGAGCGCATGAAAGATGAATTCATCTCTGTTGTCAGCCACGAACTGCGGACGCCGATGACCTCGATTCACGGCGCCCTCGGCCTCCTCAACAGCGGCCTGCTGGACGCTTACCCCCAGAAAGCTAAGCGGATGCTGGAGATTGCTGTCACTAACACTGACCGTTTGGTGCGCTTGGTCAATGACATCCTAGATTTAGAGCGGATGGAGTCGAGTTACAGCACTGCCATCAAACAAACTTGCAATGTGGCTGACCTGATGTTGCAGGCGGCTGACGAGATGCAGGGAATGGCTCAGCAGGCGGGAGTTACTCTGTCGGTGAAGCCTGTGGGGGCGCAATTGCAAGCTGTTCCCGATCGGCTAATTCAAGCCTTGACAAATTTACTCAGTAATGCTATAAAATTTTCTCCCTCCGGCGCTACGGTTTGGCTGAGCGGGGAGTTGACCCACAATCCCGATTTGGCAGAAAAAGCAGCGCCCAAGTCGGTGTCGTCTCCGTCTTTGTTGTCTCCTGAGCCTGCAGCCGCGCCTCCGCATTTGCCAGTTCCGAGTTCGTGGTACATCGTGATTGCTGTGAAAGACCAAGGGCGGGGTATTCCGTCAGACAAACTGGAGATGGTCTTTGAACGCTTTCAACAAGTTGATGCTTCTGATTCTCGCCAGAAGGGAGGTACTGGTTTGGGGCTGGCTATTTGTCGCAGTATCGTGCAGCAGCACGGGGGGCGGATGTGGGTGGAGAGCGTTGTGGGGGAGGGGAGCACTTTTTTCTTAAGTCTGCCACTTCTGAGGGAGGGGCTGGCAAATGAAAGTTAATTTCTACCCAGGTGTACCCAACGTTACTGATTTTGTGCAGATTGTTCGATCGAGTCATCGACAAACAATCTCAGCCTTTTCTCCTGTTTGGGGACTGCGGGCAAAAAGCACAATTTGAGGTCGAAAAGCGGCTTTTTTTGGGTGGGATATTTTACAGCAACCGCGCCAGACGGTTAGGATGTTCTTAGTTGAAACCCTGGCGGTCGATTACAACTTCGGTCTTCCTTGTTCCTTCTTCCTTCAACATCTGCTATACAGTTTTGAAAATTTACTTTGACATACTCCCGGGCCTTCAGGCGAGGGGATTCTAAGCTCAAACAGCAATTGCAGGCATAGCCTGTCTAACATCACCTAACTTAACGGTTGATGCCCCAACCGCACAAATAATTTTAGCTGCATTCTCGTCTCTATCATTCACCTTTTGACAGGACGGACAGCGCCATTCACGAACTGACAGATCCAACTCTTTCAGAACGTGTCCACAATGGGAACAAGTCTTACTAGATGGATACCAACGATCAATGAAAACTACTTGTTTTCCTTTCTTGTTGGCAACCCATTCGAGAATTTGGAGAAATTCGCCGAATGCCAGGTCTGAGATTTTACGTCCCCAAAGTCGTTGCATTCCTTTTAGATTCAACGTCTCAAAGCACAGCACGTCGAACTTATCAGTTAGTTCGTGAGCCAATTTCCAGAACCAATCAGAGCGACGATTCACTACGGCTTCATGTTTGCGAACTAGATTAAGTCTTGCTCTTTCTCGGTTCGCTGAGCCTTTCCGTTTTTGGGAATGCTGACGATTTGCTTTCTTAATAGCGCTGAGGGACTGTTTCAGAAATTGCGGTGATTCGATTTTTGTTCCATCTGAGCAGGTGAGAAACGTTTTTAAGCCGAAATCAAAGCCAGCGATTCTACTCGTCTCGACTTTGGTTTCAGGTCCTTCAACGCTGTCAACGACCACAACCATAAATAGCTCTCCTAATGTCGTGCGTTTAATGGTTAACGTCTTGACCGTCCCCTCTATCTCTCTGGAATTCCAATACTGATAAACGCGATTCCCAATCTTAATTCGATTGCCGCCTAATAATTTGTAGCCAGCTTGCTTGAGAGTGAACGATTTGTATCTGCGAACTTTCTTGAATCCGGGAGGTCGAACTCCTTTCTTGTGATGCTTAAAAAACAGTTGGTAGGCTTTCTCAATGCGTTGGCAGATATCCTGCACAGCTTGAGAGCCGACCGTTTGCCAGAACGCTTTACGCTTTCTGTGTTTGGCAATATGCGATTGAAGTTTTGCACAATTCAAATGCTTTCCCCACATCCGGTAGTACCGTTTATGGAGTGCAATGCAATGGTTATAAATCACCCCCGCAGCATTGATACTTCGCTTGAGGTGTTTATTCCGCTTGCTTTGATATAGCTTGAACTTCAATGTTTTCATGCTAACTATGATAACCTAATAGGTAGCGAGTGGGTAGCCAAATGGTCAGAGAAAGATTAAGTATTCGCATTGCCGTGAGTCGGCTAGAGAAGTTGCGGAGAATTGCCAAACAGAAAGAAAAAAGAATGACCCAACTTGTAGAGGACTGGATTGATAAGCTTAAAGAGGAAAAGCCGTCAAGCGAAGGACTGGGCTTTAGACCCAGTTTTTCGGTAAAGTCCGATCGGGTAAGATTATTTGCTTTACAAAATATTCACATTTCGCTTCTAATCTGTGATCAGTTCTCATTGCTAAAAAAATGTTAATTTTGACTGCCAAGCGCATCTTGGTTATTGACGATGCGGAAGATATTCGGGAAGTAGCTCAAGTCAGTCTTGAACTGGTGGGGGGCTGGGAAGTCCTGACAGCGAGTTCGGGCCGCGAGGGCGTTGCTAAGGCTCTTGCCGAACAGCCTGATGCTATTCTATTGGACGTGATGATGCCCGACCAAGACGGGCCTACTACTTTTATACAGTTACAAGCTAATAAGGCTACGCAGCACATTCCGGTAATTTTATTGACAGCTAAGGCTCTGGCTGGGGACAGGCGGATGTTCGCGGATTTGGGGGTGGTGAGCGTGATTGCTAAGCCTTTTGAACCGATGTTTTTGGCGGCTCAGGTCGCTGAGGCTTTGGGCTGGGAGCAAGAATAGATCGATCGCCCGCATTGAATTATGCAGCTTTTCAAGCAGTAGTTTTGCAGGCAAAGAGAGTTAAAAAACTTGGTTTCTTTGGTCGGGTTCCTTAGATAAAATCCGGTCGAGCGGACAGGATATATGTAGGGGCTTAGGCGCCGTGCCTTTCGTCCTGTCAGCTTAAGACTAAAAACCGCATTCCGGTATCAGTTTCAACCCTGTTGGTCTTGGGGTGAAATTGATACCAATTAGCGATGCCTAATTCCCTATTGGTAGTGGGTCATTTAACCGGATTCGACCTCAGCCATGAACTGAATATTCCTGTGGATTTATCGGGCTAATATAAGCTGACCGGAGTATTTTACTTTTTGTGACAACTCACTCGTCTTCATAAGTTCTTCAGGTTTTAGTTTTATGTTTAAGCAGAACGTCAGGGATCGCTCCTGACTGTTGACAGACACATTGGGAGAAGACGATTATGCCCTCAGCTTACATTTTGCTACTAATAGTTTCTCTGGCAGCAGTCTGGGTTTACTGGCAAACCTCTCAAGATATTTTTGTTCTTGTGGCTTGGGCCGGGCTGGGTTGTTTTATTTGGGGTTTCTCTTGGGCACCTTGGAGCGTTCAGCTTTTGATTGTGGTGTTACTATTGGGCCTCCAAAAGTGCTACTTGCGCGACGCTCAAAGCTGTGAGTGAAAGAGATTTTTTATTTTGGTGCCTGCTGGAATTGAGATGTGCAGGCAGTCGTGAATCTCTCTAATGATTGGGTTATCGCTCCATATCTTCAAAAAAGGTTTAAAATATCATGAATAGTTGCCCTTGTTGCTCCTCTAAATTGCTCCGCCACGCTCGCCACAATCGCCTTTATTGGTTCTGCTCGCAGTGCTGGCAGGAAATGCCGGATCTGTCGGAGATGATTTCACGTAACAGCGTGGGGAATCACAAACGCGACGGTTTGGTGAAGGTTGCGACTTTGACTCCTAAATTGAGGATTTTTGATTCTGTAGAAATTGCTTAGTTTGCTGGAGTTAGTCTCGCGATAAATATTGAGACTGAAAAGATTTTTGTTTGTGCCCTCTGTGGGATTTTTTGATAAAAAATGCACTCATCCCCTTCCGTGTGAAGTGAAGGGGACTTATTAGCGGGGGGATGAGTGTACTTGTGATGGGGTCGATCGCCCGACTGAATTTCAGCTATTGTATGCAGTTAAGCTGATTACATCAAACCGATTTGAGAGAGAATGCCTTGACCGGTGAGGAATTCGGTAGCTAAGCCGATAACGAAGCCTAACATTGCCAAACGGCCGTTCCAGGTTTCAGCGAACTCAGTGAAGCCCAACTTTGCGTCTTTGTTTTCCATGACCAGAAACCTCGTTTAATTTCAACCTTCTGTAACTAAACTTAACACAGCAGTACCAAGTTTGCAACATATTTTTACATTTACTGTTTAAATGCCGCAGATCAGCAGGAGAGGCTTGCTGGGAGAGGGGCGATCGCATCGGAGGCGAGAAACCCGGTTTCTTCTTGTATTTTTCGTGACTCGTCGCAAAATCTCGTAGAAACCGGGTTTCTGAGGTCAGGGCGCGTGGGTCGAAGGATGTCAGAAAAATAATTTTTAGTTAATATAAAATAGCAAAAATCTAGTGACACTCCGCCTGGGGTGCCGCGGAAGAGCAAACCCTAATTGTTTCGCACACAGCATAATTCCGGGGCACCATGCAATCTGAATCTATTAGATGCGAAGGTATTTCACAAAAATACTCATCACCTCACCACTTTTAGCAGTTGGTAGCAGGGGACTCCAGACACCAACCTCAGCGTACCCGCGCGCGTGGAGTAGGTAAATTGTACTCCTGACAGCTTGGGGAGAACCTATCAGCAGATGTTTGAGGGGTTCTTTCTCAGGATTTGCTGCGTCGGGAGTTAGCAGCGACGCGGGAAGTTGAATGGCGTCGCTGCTGGAATTCGATAAAAAACTCTGTGTCACAGTGATTAAAGGCTTTTGCTAGTTGAGTGCTACATCCAAAAAATACAACACCCAGCCCGCTTGACACCACCAATTCAGTGTAAATATTCCCCTATTTTTTTAGATTTGTTTTTGATTCGTTCTAGTACCTCCTCCAAAAAATCTTCATTTTTGCCAGCAACCTCTATCATCTCTCGCAGCGTGTCAGCGTATGACAAGGTACGCTTGTGGTGGTCTGGCATTTTTTCAAAACTCGGCCCCCACCGCTTGACGGCATCAATATTAACGCCTAAAACCTTTACCAGAAGCAGGTTGCAACGCGCTTTGTAGCCTCTGGCTTTTTCTTCTTCTTGTGTGGCGTGGAACCACCGACGGCAAAAATCCCAAGCTTCCATTGACTCACTCAGCCAGCTAAACCATTTGTCGCGTCGCGACGTTCTGCAAGTTCGCAACATAGGGTAAAAATTACACTGTTTTAGGATTATGGTATCATCCCATTTGGTGTAATATTTCCCCTAATAGACTATAGCTGACAATTGAGAGTTACCCACAAGTAGCCAGAAACCGGGTTTTTTTGCGAAAATACTTCGCTGCATCCCGCAGATTCGATAAAAAACCCGGTTTCTTTTGTCGGATCGCATAAGTCCCGTTCATAAAATCAAGCTCAAAAAATAAATCAGATTACCCATTGACATTTTAGAATTAATGTGCAAGCATCAAAGTAGTATAGCTGAGATAAACACCCTCATTCAAAAGCAAGGAGTGTTGGTTAAGTCGTCTCAGCGAGGATGATGGGTTTATTTCGGCTGGCACAACATTTGTTTAAATGTGTATATCAACGGGTTTTTAGAACCCCTAGCCGAAGTTTACACATCGTATCGCTGAGACGCTAACCAAACAACTACAAACTAAATTCATAGTTTGTTACTAGAGCCATTTGTTAAATGGGCGATCTCATTTTTGAGCGAACCCAAAAACAATACTTCGTGCTAGATGGGTAATTTATTGATGCTGTCTGCTCACCCTTTTTTAGGAACGATCCAATGACAGACAATCATCGAACCACAGGCCAACAAAAAAGCCAGTCTCAGCCTTTAGTTTCCATTTATTGGGATTATCAGAACATCCCTGATTACAAACGAGCCAAAGATTTATTACTCTTTGCTAGTGGACTAGGATATGTAGTCAATCAAAAAGTTTACGACAATTGGAAACAAAGAAATAAGACTGCACAAGAAACTTTAGACTATCTAAAATTTCAACGTTTTGATGTATCCCTAAACATCAAAAATGCTGTAGACTTTTATTTGTCAATGAACTGCTGTAGCGAGGCTTCAATGAGTTCATACCCACACACATTTATTATTGTGTCTGGAGACGGCTACGGTGAAATTTTGATTCACGATCTGCATGAAAAGGGGAAGAAGGTGATAATTGTTGCCCGCAAAGGTAATGATAGTCACAATCTCAAAAAGCTTGCCGATCGATTTTACTTGATCGATGAATTGCCGAAGTCGATCGAGACTTACAAACTGACTGCCTAAACTTCCTAGACATTCACCAGGTCGCAGATAGCAAAAATCCAGTTTATTTGATAAACTAGATTCTCCAAACCAACGGCTATCTGCGGCTCTTTCATGTCCACATAATAACACCCAACTCAAAAAAAAATAACCATTACAAAACTCCCATGCCATTAACTAATCCAACACAAGAACTCCAAATAACCCTTCCCGAATTCAATAATGAAAAACTGCTGCGCCAAGCGCTCACCCATCGTTCCTACGTCAACGAAAACCCCACCTTCAACGAAGAAGACAACGAACGCTTAGAATTTCTCGGCGATGCTTTGCTGACTTTTCTCAGCGGCGAATATCTCTATCAGCGTCATCCAGAAATGGGAGAAGACCAACTGACTCGCCGACGTTCTGCATTAGTAGATGAAAAACAATTAGCCAGATTTGCTACTGAAATAGGTTTAGACTTAAAAATGCGGCTCGGAAAAGGAGCTTATCGAGAAGGTGGGATTACTAATCCAAATTTGCTCAGTAGCACTTTTGAAGCATTTATTGGCGCTTACTATCTCGACACGCAAGACATGGACAAAGTTCGCAACTTTGTTCAACAAATGTTTGATTCTGTTCCCGAAAATGTTGTGGAAACTCGATCGACTGTAGACTCGAAAAATCGCTTTCAAGAATGGGTACAGGCCAATGGTGACACGACTCCGCCCAAATACGTGACAGTCCAAGCAGGAGGCACACCCCACAAGCCGGAATTTCTCGCTAAAGTGTATGTCGCAGAGAAACTCTATGGAGAAGGTAAAGGCAAAAGCAAAAAAGATGCTGAGAAAAATGCGGCTGAAGATGCGCTAGCAAAGTTGAAAAAACGCGGACTGATCTAAACTTGAAAACGGGGGTAAAAACTACTAGCTTTTTTGTGCGCTTCCGGCGTTGGCCAAGCCCTCGAAGACGATCGCCCGAATTGATTGCCAGAGCGCACAATCGGCTATAATCAGGACTTGTGCAAGTGTTACCGCCGTCGATAGAGGGTTGCAAGGGCAGAAATTCGTTGACGAGTACCCCAGTGTCGATCGTAATTTTGGGAAATATCAGAGCAATTCATGTCTACTCAAAACCCGACTACCCTAACTGTTGAAGAAGCACAGCAAATCCTCAAAGATTTCACTTGTCTGGATATGCAATCTGTAGCATCGCCGCTGGAAAAACAGGCACTCCGTCAAGCGATTTTGCTGGTAGCAAGTTTGTCGGATTATCAAATGTTGGGAGTGTGCGCTTCTTCGACGGATGAGGGGTTTTTAGCTTTAGAAGCTTATTTAAAAGCTTTGGGATATCAAGCTGTTTTAGATCCCAATGCTGTCTCGACCTTTGCTGGTTCGGTTTATATTAAGTTCAATACTTTGAAGGGGTCGTATTATGTTGACGGCTATCCCGGAACTTACCGGGGCGTTTTGATTTCGTGCCAATCTTCCTCAGAAGGTGGAGTTAGCGGCACTTACGGTCATTTACCTCTCGATTTATTTGTTGATTAATCGGGAATTGGGCATAGGGCATAGGGCATAGGGCATTGGAACAAAAAACTAACAAAAAACAACAGCTAACAGCCAACAGTCAACAGTCAACAGTCAACTGTCAACTGTCAACTGTCAACTGTCAACTGTCAACTTACCGATTACCGATTAACCCTTACCAACGATCAATTCTGCCTCTGGTGCCGGTGCAGTTTCTTCGGGCGGCAGTCCCAAAATATCGCTGTACAAGTTGACGTATTTCCGGGCCGAAATATCCCAGCTAAAATCTTCTCTCATGCCGCGCTGTTGCAGTTCTCTCCACTTATCTTTGTAGCGGAAACCTTCCCAAGTTCTGATCATGCAGGTGAACAAGTCTAGGGGCTCATAGCGATCGAAACAGTAACCTGTACCGGTATTGTCGATGGGGTTGTTGTGGGAAACGGTATCCACTAAACCGCCGGTGCGACGAACCATTGGCACGCACCCGTAGCGGAGGGCGAGCATTTGGCTGATGCCGCAGGGCTCGAAACGGCTGGGCATCAGGAAGCTGTCGCAGCCTGCGTAAACACGCCGGGAGAGGGCCTCGTTGTAAAGTAGTTGGGTGGACATCCTACCGGGATAGCGGGCTGTCATTTGCCAGAGTTGGGTTTCGTAGTAGCGATCGCCCGTTCCGAGTACAATAAATTGAGCGTCGGTATAGGCCATGAATAGATCGAGCATTTGAATTATCAAATCCAATCCCTTCTGTTCTACCAGCCGCGTCACCATGCCGATCAAAAAGGCATTTTTATTTACTTCCAAACCGACTTCTTCTTGCAGCGCAATTTTATTAGCTGGGCGCTTTTCAATAGTATCAGCACTAAATTGTTGATGGAGGTACTTGTCAGTTGCTGGGTTGTAAGATTCTGTATCAATTCCGTTCAAAATGCCCGATACTTTACCGCCGAGGTAAGAGAGCAAACCTTCCAAAGTTTCCCCATAAGCTGGGGTTTTGATTTGCTCGGCGTAAGTCGGTGAAACTGTATTTACTCGATCGGCAAACTGTACTGCGGCAGCCATTGTATTGTGACCTTGCATATACCAAGGACACCAAGTCATCTGCTCCAAACGCCAGCGCCACGGCCCTTGATAAGCTAAATTGTGAATAGTAAAAACCGTGCTGATATCGGGGTCTTGGCTCATCCAAACAGGTATCATCCCCGTATGCCAGTCGTGACAGTGGATAATTTGGGGCTTCCAATGATTCCAGGCAAATTCAGCCGCAGCATTGGCAAAGAAAGTGAACCTCCAATCTTCATCTACACCGCCGTAAACGCGGCGCGGCAAGAAAGATGGATGTTGTAATAAGTATAAAGGTACATCGGTTCCCGGCAAAACAGTTTCAAACACCGAGAAGCTTTGGAACATGGCAGACCCATCCCAAACAGGTTTTTTGGGAACGTCCATTTTGTCGGGGACGAAACCGTAGTAGGGCATGAAGATGCGGACATCGTGGCCCATGCGCCGCAGAAATTTCGGCAAAGCGCCGACGACATCGCCCATACCGCCCACTTTGGCGAGGGGTGATGCTTCGGCGGATACAAATAAAATACGCATTATTTTTTTGTGTTCCTTGAGATTGTTAGTCTAGATTAAGTTTAAATGGCGAGTGGCACAATATTAACGCGCCTGCCAAAAACAAGTTTGACACTCCCCGGTCTAAAGACGCGGGAATTCTTAAGGACAAGCTTTGGGGGATGAATCCCGCCAAAGTTTAATTCTTAAAGGGTTCGTCAGCAGCCCACTACCCACTCGCTTAATAATTAAGTCTGTGGCTACTTTTGATTTCCGAATGATGTTCCCTGCACCGTTAGTATCTGCATTGATCAATAATCCAGTGCTAGAACGGTACAATCCTCTTTTGATTCTTTTGCCCGATGGCTGCCAATTGTCGGGTTTTTCACCGACTTTCACTGGCAGAAAATCTCGGTCTAAAAAACTCGATTTTGATGTGTAAGATTCATCTTGATCTACAAATCGCCATCCCATTAAGTCGCATTCTTGCTGCAATCTTTCCTTGACTTTAGCGGTAGGAATTTGAACAAAACTCTGATTGGTCTTACCTCCCATATTAACTTCTTGCTTTTGTCCTTTATTCCAGCCAAAAACTATGACGTTAATTTGGTTATTTTTGCAATAATTTACGATAGTGCTGACTGCTTTATTAACCGCATCTCTCATTCTGCGGGCGCGAGTTTCCGATAACTGTTGCAGTCTTTTTGACGAAAAGCCTTGAGGTAATTTATGTCGGGCGTGTTCAGATTGAAGAAAAGCTTTTCGTTTGTTAAACCATTGATTCCAAGACTTCAACTTATGACCATCAATAATGAAAGGGTTGGCATTGCTAGAGACACAGGTTAACCAATTGTTGATGCCATGATCGATGCCCAAAACTCCTGTTACTTCGAGACTGCACAGGCGAGCCTGTTCAGTTAGACTTTCGTGGACATACTCAATCCAGACCTGACCGTTTCTAGGGATCAGCCTAAGTTCTTTGAGCTGGCAATCTTTTAACCTTTCTGGCAATGGAACCCAGAGAGCATCTGTCCCAAAGTGTCCTTTCCCTTTGGTTCCCAGAGGTAGCCTCACTCGATTGCCAACTATTTTTAAGGCTTGCCCTGGATAGGAGACTTGGTACATAGCGCCTTTTGCTCTATATTTAGGCAGCCTCGGTTTTTGATTAATCTCTCCTTTTTTGGCTAACCTTTCCAAGGCTCGAAAAGAGCTAAAAGATTCGGCAACAGATTTAAGGGATTGTTGAGCTACCTGAGAATAGAGTAAACCGTAATTCTCGTTGGCTTTAGTGATTTTGTACAAGTCAAGATATTTGACAGCACTTTTATCCTTAAAGTATCGTTGGCGACTTTCGTAAGTGCCAACATTAAACAGATTGTTCGACCATCTCAGTAGTTGCTCAACAATGGTTTTGTGGAGTCCCTTTAAATGCCAAATATCTTTTTGTACTGCATACATTTGATTTCACCTCCTTTGATTTATTTTACCGCATCTGGCAATCTTGATAGTAGGCAGGATAAATCCTGCAACGCCCTTTCATCCCTGGGCTAAAGCCACAGGGTTTTCAGGGTATTCTTTATAAATCTGAGTTGCTGTAGCGATCGCACTTTACTCAAGAATGCGATCGCCCTTTTTCCATCCGCGTTTATCGGCGGCGCTCTGTGGCGAACAAAAGAGCGATCGATTTTATGATAAATATTGAATAAAATCTGTAGGGGCGGGTTCACCAAAATATTTGCCACCCACCGATAATCTTGATAAACCCGCCCCCACCCAACCAATAACCCCGATCAACCATTTCCCCCACCGTTAAATACAATTAATTTTTAATTTCTGGGTGGGGTGGGGGCGGGTTTTTATCATTTGTCTGTGGTGTCAAATATCTAGGCGAACCCGCCCCTACATTGGTGGTTAAATGTGGGATAAAATCTACCGACAGCTACGGACTAATTCTGAGAATTGTCCTCAAAAGTCTCCTCAAATCCCGCTAGAAAATCATCCAAAGCTTCAGAGGCGATCGCCAAATTAATACTGTCGGCATCTTCCAATCCCCAGGTATTCACACCAACCACTTGACCAGCCATATTAATCAACGGCCCGCCCGAATTTCCCGGATTAATCGCCGCATCAGTTTGCAACACCTTCACCTCAGCAACATCTTCTTCATCGTCGCCTTCTTCATATTCCTCTGGTTCGCGAATTGCACTAATAATACCTTGAGTTACAGTTGAAGCAAACTGCCCCAAAGGATTGCCCACAGCAATAACTCTATCTCCCACTTTCACATCCAAAGACAACTCTAGGGGAGGATATTCTTGGGGAGAGTCCACTTGTTCCCCTGTGTTCGGGTCGAAGGTAAAATCGCTAATTAAGAGTAATGCTAAATCTTCTTCGGCATTACCAGTAAACACCACCTCGGCCAATCTCAATTTTCCGTCGTGAGTTTCGACTAAAACCTGTTCGATTTCATCTTCTTCATAGAAGTAATCTTCATCGGCAATATCTTCTACAACGTGATAGTTCGTGACAATTATGTCCGGCGATACAAAGAACCCGCTTCCTGAAGAAATCTCTTCTTCTGTATCCCAATCCATGACGTAAATTGAAACTAAGGACGGCAAGACTTGCTCGACTACATCCGAAAAACTTCCGGCTTGAGTTTTGAACTCTTTCAATTGCTTCTGCAAAGCTTGTTGGTCTGCCTGCATTTTGCTATAGAGTTGCTGAACCTTTTTCACTTCCAGCTTTAATTGAGTTTCTCTAGCGCTCATATTTGGCTTTTACCTGAAATAAATTGCTGATTAATTTTGGATGTTTGATTGTAGATTTTGGATGGGGATGTTAAGAATTATAGGACTTACGAAAAAAAACCGGTTTTTACCATAAATCTTGGGCTATACAGCGAGACTTACATCAGAAACCGGGTTACTTAACACCCGTGCGGAGCGTCCTAAATTAGTCAGATATTTTTGAAATCTATCGCGCGAGTCCTACCTAAAATCCCATCAAAAATCTACAATCAGACTGCTACTCTACCTGTTTTGCCAAAGCAAACCGCCTGTTATTTTTATTTTACAAAAGGCGATATATCGCGTCTAAAAGCATTGACAAAGAGATGCGGATCGGTTTTAGGAACCACGTTGAACTTGGACAAATATTTCCTCCAAAATTTCACTAGCACCCTGTTGGCGCAAGCGGTGAGCGAGGTCAATTCCGATCATTTCAGCAGTCTCGGCGGCCCCGGAAACACTATCTTTGACGAATCGCTTGCCGTCGAGACTCGATACCATTCCGGTTAAGGTTAATTGACCGTTTTCTATTTTGGTATTGACGCCGATCGGCACTTGACAGCCGCCTTCTAATTCCCGCAGAAATGCGCGTTCAGCATAACATCTTTGGGCGGTTTCCGAGTGTTCGAGAGCTTTAATCAGTGCCATGATTTCTGTGTCTCCGGCGCGGCATTCGATGCCCAAAGCACCTTGTCCTACGGCGTGAAGGGAGATTTCAGCAGGGATAATTTGGTGGATGCGATCGCCCATTCCCAATCTTTCGAGGCCGGCAACTGCTAAAATAATCGCGTCGTAACCGCCCTCATCTAATTTAGCGAGTCGAGTATTGAGATTGCCGCGAATATCTTTAAATTCAAAATGAGGGAAATGATGCCGAAGTTGAGCCAGCCGGCGCAGGGAAGAAGTGCCGATTACTGAACCTTCTGGGAGGGTGTCGAGTTGCTTGTCTTTGTGCTTGGAGTGAACTACCAGGGCGTCAGCGGGATTTTCCCGTTCGGTGACGCATCCTAAAATTAAACCTTCGGGCAAATTGGTAGGCAAATCTTTGAGGGAATGAACGGCAAAGTCCGTTTCATTGTTAATCATTCCCGTTTCTAATTCTTTGGTGAAAAGTCCTTTATCGCCAATTTTAGCGAGGGCGACATCAAGAATTATGTCCCCTTGGGTGGACATGGTGTGGACTTCAAAAGTGTGTTCCGGGAAGTGTTTCTGTAGCTGTTCTTGCACCCAGTGGGTTTGCACGAGAGCGAGTTGGCTTTTGCGGGAACCGATGCGAACGGTTCGGGAAGGGGCAGATGTGGTTGGGGACATAAGATCGATCGGAGGATAGCTTGAAATCAGCCAATATATTCACCTGATCTAGCGTACCGCAGGTGGGGACTTTAATTGCTGGTTGGGATAATTCGGGCGATAAAAGAGAAATACCAGATTTTGACCGCCTGTTTGAAAAAAGGATGCAACGGTAGGCAAGCTCCAGACCTTTACATAATAAGCCCTTGCAATCTAAAATCTAAAATCTAAAATCTAAAATGGTATGACCGCCAGTAGCAGTGAGTCTTGATGATGTTTCCCATCCAGCATTGGGAGTCGCTGGCATGGGGGCGATCGACATTCCGAAGCAAAGCCTGCCGGCGATGTATGATTTACTGAGATGTTGCACCATTGTCAATAAGCCTTTTAGGAACGGGCTCTCCGGCCCGTTCCACAAGAAAATCTACTCTTTGTGGAACAGGCCGAAAAGCCTGTTCTTGAGAATGGTGCAAGATGTAATATTTACCTAGGGTAGAGCCGGATGAACCTGGTTAACATGAGGAGTTAGCTTAGCAGCAGCGAGAAAGAATTAGCTCAAAGGTTGCGAGATTTGGGGAGAGAAATGTAGTGGCGAGGGGAAAAGGGCGATCGTAATTGCGATCGTACTTCTAAAGCCACCAAATAGCTTAGCATCAAAAGTGAATTTGTCAAATTACTAAAATCCTAAAACTATGAAAAGTGCTCTTGACGTAGCTCGTTACTTTTTATCTCGTGTCGATCGAGAAGCAGGCGATACCATTTCTGGGCTGAAACTGCAAAAGCTCGTGTATTATGCACAAGCTTGGAGTTTAGTCTTTAGAAGCCAGCCGCTATTTGATCAAGATATTGAAGCTTGGGTTTCCGGCCCCATTGTCCGCGATGTTTGGGATGAGTACAAAGCTTACAAATATAGCGATATTCCAGCTCCCGATAATTTTGAAGAAGAATTTGATGAAGATGAAATCGAGGTTCTCGAAGAAGTTTGGAATGCTTATGGAGAATTAAGTGCTAAACATCTTGCAGAATTGACGCAATCGGAGACACCTTGGCTCAATGCCCGCAAGGGATTAGAACCTGCGGAAACATCAACTAAAATCATCTCTCACGAGGATATGAAATCCTGCTATGCACCTTTGGTGGAGGCGTAAGTGCAGCTTCCTTGACAAAAGGTAGATCAAACTTTTAGCCCTCAGCTACGGCAATCAATAACTGAACTTCAATTCCTAAAGTCCGAGCACTGCGAGCCAAAGCCTCATCGCCAGTCACCAAACGCAACTGATTAGAACTTGCTACTGCTAAATGCAGTGCATCTAAGGTACGCAACGGTACTTCAAAGCGGCTAATCCAATCGCGAGCTAAATTGTAATGAATTGGCTCTAAGGGGATGCGAGTATAAAAATTTTCATCCAAGTCAGTTTGAAAATTGTTCGCTATTTGTCTTGCCTCTTCGGGAGAAATTTCCCTCATTCGCAATTTTCTGGCAACTGCTGAAAACAGTTCCACCTCAACTAATTGACTTAGTGCAGGTGTGTCTTCAATCCTCAGCAATTCATCAACAGTATCGCTGAGAGCTTCTGGTAAATAGAAGGGGACAAGAACGCTGGTATCTATATAAATCAATACCGTGCTTCCTCCCTTAGCCTAATGACTGTTGCACTCATTGGCTCGCCCTTGACATTAATGGAGTTTCGGAATGCTTTACGCCTAGCTAACCGCTGCTCCTTGGATAGCGGCGGGACTACGCGAGCTACTACTTTACCTTCCTGTACGATCGTCACTTCTTCTCCTTTGGCCACCTTTTCCAAGATAGCTTGCAGACTCTGCTTGGCTTCTTCAACGCTAATCGCAGGCATCTCATTAGTTTTTTAGGTACTTTTTAAGTGTACAGCAACGGGATATTTAATGCGAAAAAGGTCGCGCGTACCTTTTACATTTCTCACCCAAATTTAACGTTGCCCTGCTTGAAGTGCAGAATTTGCTATCTGGACCACTTCTTGCTGCCGTGCGTTTTTCCTTGTGACTCGGTACAGCACCCCCAGCCTTTGCCACTCAACAAAAGCAGTGCAGTAAGCACCGCAATTATTGAAATAAATCCCCCTGAATCCGCCCGCCAATTCAACGCTTCTGTAAGTATCCTGCGGCAATCGCGAAGGAGGCGAAAACGGTTCATTTCTTTGAGCTTCGATTGTGCCGAAATAACAGGCTCCCGCACGGCATCCTTTTCCTAAATACATTCCCACAATGTAACCGTGGGAACCTGCTTGCACATCAAAATCAAGTTGCTGAATGTCTGATAAAGGAAGTCTACTCGGAAGAAAAACAGGCACTCGCGTTTTGCCTTTGATTTGTCTAAAGATGTTACTAGCAGGAAAACGACTGTTAGCTTGGTTTGCACCTGAGTTATCGGAGATTGGGGTCAACTTTTGCACAAAATTCCTCCACTGCACAACTCTATTTTTAGCAATGTTAAAAGTTGGAATAGAGTATTTTTCTAGCGCAAAAGAAGGGCGACCATTTTTCAGGTTGAATCTGCGGCGAATCACTGTAATTTCTGGTTTCCCTAACCCGTAAGCTGTGGCTATGGAACGGGCGAGATTGCAGCTAATTTTGAAGCGTCCCATCTCAATATTGCCATTTTCCGTTTGATAAGACCAAGTGTAACCCTCAGAAGCCCGATCGCGATCGCACAGAAAATGAGAAATCTCAAACATCTTGGCAATATGAACATCGTACAATCGCAACTTGCGGCTGCCGGCAGATTTTGCAGTGTGGCGATCGGGTACAATAAATTGTATCGGTTGCCAGCTATCTTCAGGGGAATAATTAAACCAGCGGATTTCTGTAATCGGGAGTTCAGTCCTTGCTAACGCTGAGTTTGGTGTCCAAGGTGCGTGAAGCGAAGCTATCCCGAAGGGAATCGTAAAAGCAGTCACCACACCAGCAAAAATCGCCGCAAATAGCCATTTTCCCCTCATCCTGATTTCCCCCGAAGTAGGTAAGCGCAAAAAAATATAGCATCTTGTAAGAGGCGAGTGCGAGTTAAGATATATCATACAATAACGGTAAGGTGCGCGCTTACGCACCCTACATATAGAAGTTGTGCCTCCCAGACTGCCAAACTTAACGCTTCCCAGCTTTAATAGCAGAATTTCCTATTAAAATTAAATCAGATTCTCGTCCGTTCTTAATGGCGACGGTATACATAAAACCCTGAGTTTTCCACTGAAGAGTTGCTGTGCAGTAAGCCCCGCAACCGTTATGAAAAACTCCTTTCACACCGCCCGCAAGTTTTACATTTTTTAACGTCTTAGTTACCCCTTCTAGTTTTGTAGTAAACTCCCCGCCTTTTTGACCTTGAATTGACCCAAAAGTGCAAACTGTCGTACCGCCGCAATCTGGTTTATACTCGATTGAAATACTATAGCTGTTTGCTTGTGCTGTAGTTGGATAGTACATTTTTCCCGAAAGCGGAATCCTGCTGGGAATAAAAATAGGCACTTGCGTTTTGCCTTTTAACTTTGGCAAAATTTCACTTACCGGAAACGCAGTGCCTCCTTGAGCAATTTGTGTTGTTCCCGATTGTCGCAGCGACAATTGCGAAGATCCAAAAACAACCGAGAGAGGTACTAAAGCAGTCAATACACCAGCAGAAGTAGCCAAAAGTAATAATTTCTTTTTCACGGTCTTTTTCCTTAATATTCCAATAGTTTAGTTGGGTGGCGAACTGCATTCACCTATCTACAACCATAATTCAAAATACCAAATTAACACTCGCTTTTCCGGGAAAAATGTTTTTTGACTATCTTGACAAGGTTGCCAGAATATGAAGTCATATATAATATAGAGAAGGCGAGCAATTTAGGAGTCTATCGTGGAACTGCAAGAGTATTTGCGCCAGTACGGATTGGAAACTTTGTCCGAAACTTATCATATCAAAGTTACCCGCCACCGCCAATATCCCGATTTAGTCTGTCTGAAATACTCGCAGATAGAATCTCCATTGGGCGAAAAGATAGTCCAGCAGTGCCGAGGCATTATTTTAGATTCATCTCAAGATTGGCAGATAGTTTCTTATCCCTACGACAAATTTTTTAATTACGGAGAAATTCACGCCGCTGCAATTGATTGGAGTCATGCCAAAGTTTATGAAAAACTAGACGGTTCTCTGACTGTACTGTATTTTTACAAGGGAGAATGGAGAGTGCAATCTAGCGGCACTCCCGACGCGGCCGGTGAAGTTAATGGTTTTGGGTTCACCTTTGCCGAACTTTTTTGGAAAGTCTGGCAAGAATTGGGATATCAATTGCCACAAGAAACCGACCAGTGTTTTATCTTTGAGTTGATGACGCCTTACAATAGAATAGTTGTCCAGCAACAAAACAATCAAATCGTGCTGCACGGAGTTCGCAACACTCAAACGCTGCTAGAAACCGATCCGAGTATTTGGGCTAATAAATACGGCTGGGAATTAGTAGCATCCTATCCTTTAACTAGCTGGAAAGAAGTTATCGAAGCGGCTCAACATTTAGATCCGATGAATTCGGAAGGGTATATTATCTGCGATGCTAACTTCAACCGAGTTAAAGTTAAGTCTCCGCAATATGTGGCGATTTCCCATCTGCGCGAAGGGTTTTCGACCCGCCGACTGATAGAAATTGTTTTAACTAATGAAGGAGAAGAGTTTTTAGCTTATTTTCCTGAGTGGAGTGAGTTGTATCAACAAGTTAAGGAGAAATATCAATCTTTGGTTGAAGAAATCGAGGAAGCTTACCGACAGCACGAACATATCGAAGTTCAGAAAGATTTTGCATTAGCTGTGAAACATTTGCCGTATTCCGGGATTTTGTTTTCTTTGCGGGCCCGAAGAGTTGCGGGAGTGAAAGAAGCTCTCCGCGATGTTACTATTCATAAAATAGAAGAGTTATTGGGTTTAGATTACATCCATCTAGGTTTGTAGAAGAAGAAGGCACGACACGGATTTTGACACGGATACACGGATTAATTATCGAGCGTGAGGCAGATGTTTAAGGAAGAGGGAAGTTCGGCAACGGATTATGTAACGGATGTAACGGATGGAATGAAGAGGTAAGTATTTAAACAATGCCCAATGCCCAATGCCCAATGCCCAATTACCAATTACCAATTACCAATTGCCATGAAAAGAGTTATTGTACTTGTCGGCTTACCTGCTTCGGGAAAATCTCAATTTGCTAGGGAATTGCTGCTGTCTGAACCTGCAAAGTGGGTGCGTAGCAATAAAGATTTGCTCAGAGAGATGGCTCACGCTTCTCATTGGTCGCCGGCGAATGAAAAGTTTATTTTGCAGTTGAGAGATACGATTATTTTGATGGCTTTGGAAAGCGGCAAGCACGTCATTGTTGATGATACTAATTTTGGCCCTCACATCGAGCATATCAAGGAGTTGGTTAAAGGTAAAGCTGTTGTCGAAGTTAATGATTCTTTTCTACAAGTTCCGGTTGAGGAATGTATTAAACGGGATTTGAAAAGGCTTAATTCGGTGGGCAAAGATGTGATAATGAAGATGTACAATAAGTACGTGCGGGTTCCCGTTGTGCCGCCGGAATATAACCCGGATTTGCCGGATGCAATTATTGTCGATATGGACGGCACATTAGCGCTTCTCAATGGCAGAAATCCTTTTGATGCTTCTACGTGCGATCGCGATTTGCCCAATCCGCCAGTTTTAGATACTGTTCGCAAGTGGCAGTCCAGCGCCCATATTATTGTAGTGTCGGGCCGAACAGATGATTGTCAGCCTCAAACTAAAAAATGGTTGCAGCAGTATGAGGTTAATTATGCCGCTCTTTATATGCGGAAAACGGGAGATATGAGGAAGGATTCGATTATTAAAGAGGAATTCTATCGGCAGCATATTGATGGAAAGTATAACATAAAGTTTGTTTTGGACGATCGCCAGCAAGTTGTTGATATGTGGAGAGGCTTGGGATTGACGGTATTTCAAGTAGATGAAGGGGATTTTTAAGGCAGGGTTTGTTTGCGCGGGCGATCTCCCAACTCCTAATGCTACACTCAAAGTAACATTGACAAAAATTTTGTTATGATATCCATTCCCCAACCACCCCAAAAAATGACCGTTGAGGAATATCTCGAATGGGAAGCTCAACAAGAGATTCGCCACGAATATGTCAACGGCGAAGTTTTTGCCATGACAGGCAGTACAATTCCCCATAACGATCTGGCACTTAACTTTTACACTGCATTGCGCCCGCATCTGCGTTCCAGAGGCTGTCGGATGAACGTGTCAGATGTGAAATTGCAAGTCAGTTTTCAAAGCCGTTACTACTACCCTGATGTTATAGTCAGTTGCGATCCAGAAGACATTAATTCGCGCAATTTCATTCAGAATCCTAAAATCATTGTGGAAGTTCTTTCTCCCAGTACAAGTGCTAAAGATCGGGATGAAAAATTCACTTGTTATCTAAAAATTCCGACTTTACAAGAGTATATCTTGATTGATTCACAAAAGATTTTTGTTGAGCGTTACTGTCGGGGAGAGGGCAGAATGTGGCTGTACTATTCTTACACTGCTGGGGAGATTATCACTTTATCAAGCATTGAGTTTGATTTGCCGATCGCACTTTTGTATGAAGGTGTGGGATTTGAAACAGAAACAGAAACGTAAATGGGAATATTGAAAACCGCAATCTCTGTAGGGGCGGGTTCACCGAAATCTTTAACACAAATCCAACAATCTGATAAACCCGCCCCGCCCCCGCCCAATTTTACATCAACATTTTATCCCATAAATTAAGGGTAGATTTGTATTTGCGATGGGTGGGGGCGGGTTTAGGAGATTATTCATTTTCGCCATAGATGGTTGGTGAACCCGCCCCTACGGTTCAATTGTACCTGGTGTTGATTGAATACATTTCAAACTATCGCGTCCAAGCCAGCCAGCGGTTAAACAAATTTTTCACAAACGGAGTCAAACGAGTGCGATTGTAAGCATCTCCCGCTTTCCGAATTGCATCAGCTTGTGTTGGATACGGGTGAATTGTGCTAGCAATCTTTCCCAAACCAATATTGTTAACCATTGCCAAAGTAATCTCGCTGATCATATCCCCAGCGTGGCGCGCTACAATAGTTGCACCTAATATTTTATCGCTGCCTTTCTTGACGTGAATTTTCACAAATCCTTCCTCTTCGCCGTCAATAATTGCCCGATCGACTTGACTGAAAGGAATTAAAAATGTATCGATATCAATGCCTGTTTCCTTAGCCTCGTGTTCCCCAATTCCGACGCGCGCAATTTCCGGGTTTGTGTAAGTACACCAAGGTATCGTCAAAGCGCTGAGCTTTTTGCGCCCGAAAAATAGAGTGTTTTGAATCACCATCCTCGCGGCAAAATCAGCAGCGTGAGTAAATTTATGTTTCATGCAAATATCGCCGGCGGCATAAATGCGGGGATTAGTAGTTTGCAAATTGTCGTTGACAAATACGCCCGTGTGTGTATCGTATTCAACGCCGATCGCCTCCAGATTCAATCCTTCCACGTTGGGCGATCGCCCTGTACTCACAATAATTTCATCTACTGTTACCGATGCTTCCTTACCTTGAGATTTATAATAAATTACTTTGCCTGCATTTGTTTTCTCAACGCGCTCGATTGTGGATTCTAGTATTAGTTGAATTTCTTCGCGTAGAAAAGCCTGCTGCACAATTTTAGCAGCATCCGCATCTTCCTTATCTAAAATCTGAGCATTTTTGTGCAGCAATACGACTTCCGAACCCAGCCTCCGAAAGGCTTGAGCCAATTCGCAGCCGATCGGCCCTGCGCCAATTACTGCCAAACGCTGAGGTCTTTCTGTGAGGTTAAATACAGTTTCATTTGTCAGATATCCAGCTTCCTGTAAACCGGGAATTTGTGGTTGTAGCGCCCTTGCACCTGTGGCAATTACTGCTTTTTTAAAGCGGAGAGTTTGACCTGCAACTTCTATGGTAGAATTGCTAGTAAAACGACCAGAACCCAGAAAAACATCAACTCCTAATTTGTACTGGTAGCGTTCAACAGAATCAACATCGCTGATTCCCGCCCTGATGCGGCGCAGCCGTTCCATCACAGCGGCAAAATCCACTTCTACACTGTCAGAAACATTAACACCAAATTTACTTGCTTCCCAGATATCGCCAACAGTGCGAGACGAGCGAATTAAAGCTTTTGACGGCACACAACCGACATTCAAACAGTCGCCGCCCATTAAATGTTTTTCAATCAAAGCAACTTTCGCGCCCAAACCTGCGGCACCTGCAGCCACAATTAATCCAGCGGGCCCCGCGCCAATTACTACTAAATTATAAGAACTAGCCGGTTGCGGATTTACCCAATCGGGGGGATGCAAATAGGAGACTAATTTCTGGTTGTGCTCGTCCATCGGGGGGACAGTTACGCGATCGACTTTTGACTGCGACATTGGCAAATTATCCTAATTAAATACTTTCTTCCAAAGCTTTGCTGGCTATGCGAGTGATAAATACAGTAACAGCGACCGTAGCCAGAAAACTGATAATATTAATTAACCATTTTACTGCGGTATCTTGAGGACTTGCATACACAGTTGCCGTGCCTATCGCAGCAACCTCTCCCACCAAAGAACCCGAGTAAACGTACATAATTGTACCCGGTATCATGCCAAAAGAACCCAGCACGTAATCTTTCAAAGAAACTTGAGTGATTCCCAGAGCGTAATTCAATAAATTGAAAGGAAATAAAGGACAAAGACGAGTCAAAAAAACTATTTTTAATCCTTGTTGGGAAACTGCGCGATCGAGAGCTTTAAACTTGGGGTGAGATTCCATATATTTTACCACGCGATCGCGGCACAAATAGCGCCCGATCGCAAAAGCAAATACAGCACCTAAAGTGGACGCCGCAAAGACGTAAACCGAACCCCACCACAAACCAAAAATCGCCCCCCCTCCCAGCGTCAGTACCGAACCCGGTACAAACAGCACAGTAGCCAAGTTATAAGTAGCTACAAAAGCCACTGGCCCCCACCACCCTAAATCCTCGATCCGCATTAACAGAGTTCTCAAAACATCTTGAACGTAGGCGGATCTAGTTGCTACAATTAAGAGAGCGAGCAAAAGTGCGATCGAAAAAAACAACACTATGCGTTTAAATTTTACCCTAGCATAATCTTGGATTCGTGCTTTTGTCATGATTAACCCGCAAATATTTATCAGCATTATACTGCAAACTTAAATTATTACTGTAAACTACCCTAAAAGCGATCGTCATGACACCAAAAGCCCAAATTCCAATCCCCGAACATTTTGACCACGAAAAATTAGGCGAAGTCTGGCGAGTACCCTACCAAGAACGCGCCGCCCAAGCGAAAGATTGGGCAAAGCAGCACAACATCCAACCAGCAACCAGCGACAAAAACCGCATTTGTTTGATGATAATCGATGCCCAAAATACCTTTTGTCTGCCCGAATTTGAATTATTTGTGGGCGGGCGTTCCGGTAGCGGTGCTGTCGATGACAACCTGCGGCTGTGCGAATTTATTTACCGTAATTTAAACGCAATTACAACCATTGCGCCGACAATGGACACCCACACCGCCATGCAAATTTTTCATCCAATCTTTTGGATAAACGAAGCTGGCGAACACCCCCAACCCGCCGCAACTTCTATTACACTCGAAGATGTCCAAAAAGGCATTTGGAAAGTCAATCCAGCCGTCGCCGATAGCATCAGCGGGGGCAATTTTTCAGCACTGGAAAAACAGGCTTGCCACTACGTCAAAAAACTCAGCGCCGATGGGAAATATCCCCTGACAATTTGGCCCTATCACTCGATGCTGGGTGGCATCGGACACGCGCTGGTTTCTGCGGTGGAAGAAGCAATATTTTTTCATACTATAGCCCGTAACAGCCAAGCACTTTTTGAAATAAAAGGCGGGAATCCACTGACTGAAAACTATTCGGTTTTGCGGCCAGAAGTGTTAGATGGGTTCGACGGCAATCCGATTGCGGAAAAAAATGCTAAGTTTATTGATAAATTGCTCGATTTTGATGCGGTAATTATTGCCGGACAAGCCAAAAGTCACTGCGTTGCTTGGACAATTGATGATTTGCTGACTGAAATTTTGGCGCGAGATCCGAATTTGGCAAAGAAGGTTTATTTGCTGGAAGATTGCACTTCGCCTGTGGTTGTTCCGGGTGTTGTTGATTTTACGGAACAAGCAGATGCAGCTTATCAAAAATTTGCGGCGGCGGGAATGAATGTGGTTAAATCTACTGAGTTAATTCTGGGCGATTAAAGACGAGTGTTTTCTATTGGGTTTTTCAGTGCAAAAAAAGTCTACATGATTAACCAGATGCGGTAATTTTTGTTCGCTTGGCCCTCGGCTGCGATCGCATTTAACTGATTACTTATGATATCATATAGCAATCCTAAATCATTTGTGAATTTCTTACTCCCTCCCCTTACAAAGGGGAGGGTTGGGGCAGGGTAAAAAATTTACGACCCGGCAAGGATTGCAATATTCGGTAAATCACTTACTAGAGAAGTGTAATCAAGGAGTTTCCCGATGGCTGAAAGCGAAATTTATAGTGTTGTTCTGTTTCGGGATGCGAGTGTGCGAGCAATTTCAAAACTCTCGGTAGCCATCGCCACGACTCTTCTGAGTACAGTTGTAACTGCAACCCAAGCCTACGCAGTTCCCGTCACCTACGATTTCACCATCACTGTTACCAAAGGCGGGTTAGCGGGCAATTCATTCAACGGTTCTTTCAGCTACGATGATGCCAAATTGAAGGGAAAAGGAGTGGAAGAATTGGGAATTACTGACGGATTAACGACCTGCCTAAATTACCTTGGACGCACTTATCGCGAAACTGATGATACCAGTTATCCTAACTTTCCGACACTCAGATTTGAGGATGGTAAGATCACACAACTAGACTTCTGGATTCAGCCGAATCAGCGAGTTAATTGGTGGAATTTACCTGGATGGGAAGTCAAGCTGTCTGAGCCTAAAATGGGCGATTCAACTGTTCCCAATTGTCAAAAACGGTGAGGCATGGCTAAGGTGCGATCGACCGTAAAAATATAGCAGGAATTAGATGCAACTGCCTACGCTTACGGTAATTTCATGCAGCCACGCTACGAAGGTGCGATCGTCGATCGTCGGCTGGGGCGATCGAATCTTTACGATCGCTAGGAACGAATGATATCATGTGCGATCGAGCGATTAAAAGGGCGGGTTTTTGAGATTGTCAATTATTGGCAGATATTTTCCGTGAACCCGCCCCTACCGTATTATGGGTAATAGACCGGAAATAATATGACTCAAAGATTGTTTGAAAAAAACCGCATGATTCCTCTTCTCTGTCGGTCAATAGTGCCTCTGCGGTTGACGATTTTCAATAACTATTTCCCATCCAATCTGGGGACTTCTTGCAAAAAACTGCCGCTCAACATTAACTCAGTCATCCGGTCTAAGTTGCCGCTGACTTGCAATTTTTTATCTGTTTGAAAGCGCTCGATATCTGCTTTTAAATTGCCGCTATTATATCCTAATTTACTCAAATAGTCAATAGCTTGTTTGTCACTTAACAAGATATCCGCCGAACGAAAAATCGGCACATATTCCTCGCGCCAAATCTGGGCAAAAGTTGCCCTATCTAAATAGAAAATCCTGCCCCGCGCCGGGTCTCCAATGGCAGCTACACTGTCATTCATTCCCAGCAAAGCGACCGCGTGGGGTAGCTTCCGAGGGCCGTCAAACAGCCAAACTGCTAGCACTCCGGGGCGATTAATTTGCTGAATTTGCTCCCAAGTTGGCGTTAGTTCGATCGCATTTACGCCCAAAGCTCTTGCTGCTATTATTAACTGTGGCATCGAAGTTCCCAAGCGACTCGTGCCGGCAAAACGCGCTACATTCGATTCCGTCGCATCGATTCCCCAACGCCTTAACACTGTTGCTAGGGCGGCGGGGGCGCAACTGCTGTTAGATGTTTGTCGAAATACACCGTTGGGCTGCAAATTATCTATTAAATCATCGTAAATTGGCGCCATAAAATAGTTTTCAGCGCCTGTAAATCCTCCCAATCCCAAGCAACCAATTAAGATTACTGCGATTACTTGCGATCGCGCTGTCAACCAACTTATACTAAAGCCAATACCGCAGACTCCCATCAGCATCACTCTGAGCAAAGTCCAAGTAACTCGCATCCCGTGAAAGCGCCACTCGATCGGCAAAGCAGGCATTTGAGGCATATTTAAAGCCAGTAGCAGCAAGGCAATATAAAAACCCAAAAACAGCAGGGCGATCGAGTTTCTGCCCTTGAACAAATCATTAGCCGTCACTCCCGATCGAACTAACACCCGCCCGAACCGCATTCCCCAGACAAACAGCACCGAACCCAGCACCAGCGTCACTACTATTTCCATGACCTTAAAATTTTGTTGCTTAACGCTAGTTGTAACATTTATGCGATCGACTTGAACCCCAATCAATAGTGCGAGAGAGGAAGAGTGGGAGAGAGGAAGAGTGGGGGAGAGAATTTGACCACGAATTTCAAAGGTGGTACCCGCCACGTGATTTATCCGTGGAATCAATCCAAAATCGAAAATCACTTATTGCCCCCGCATTTATCCGTGGGCTCAATCGAAAATCGAAAATCGAAAATCGAAAATCGATTGACGATGTTTGGGTTTGGTTCCTGAATTTCTCGCTACAATCGAATAAACAGGATTTATCCAAAATCGAAGCAGGTAAAACAACCCTTAATTCTCAAGGCTTTGACCTGCATAGCTTGCTCGATATTAAGTTTTTTCAGGTTTTTCTTGATGAGTCTGAGTCAATGGTTGAGAATGAGATAATTCCGCTACCTAACCCAACAGGAGACATTGCCATGTTTGCCAACTTAAAGCTGAGAAACGGGATGCGACTAGGATATGCACTTCCCATTGCTTTGAAGGGGATTAATGTGTGGGTTTTTTAAAGATAGGAAAAATTTAAGATGATTAACTTCAAAGCCACCAAATTAAGAGAGCGTATTCTGTGGGGATATTCCCTACCTATTTTGCTTTCAGTTGGAGCAGCTACTTTGGTTTTCTTTAATGCTAAAGAAGTCGAAGAAAAAGCAAAAGTGCTAAATAATTCTCATGCTGTTGTTATAGATTTGAAAGAGCAACAGCTAGGATTTGCAGGTATGCAAAAAGCGGCTCGTGGGTATTTTTTGGCCAAAGATAGTGCTTTCTTAACTGAATACAATGAAGAGGCAAACAGCTTTGACAAATCCTATCAGGATTTACTTAATCGGGCACAAAACCCGCAACAGCGCCAGCGGCTAGAGGAAATGAAGGTCTTAAAAAATCAGATAGACCAAGGCTATAAACAAGCCTTTTCTTTGGTTGATCAAGGTAAGCAAGACGAGGGACTTAACTTATGGAAGACACAAATTGTACCAAAGCTTCGTCAGGTTGATGCTATAGCTAAGGAGTTTCAAAGCACCGAGGAAGGGATTTTAATTGAGCAAGAAAAAGAGCAAATTAAAGCTTTGCAGTTCCTGACTACAGTGGTGATTTTAAGCACTGCTGTAGCTGCACTTACGGCAATTGCGATCGCTCTGGGGATTGCTTCAGGCATTGCAAAGAGCATGAATCAGTCAGTCAATATGATTGTTAGTTCTTCCACAGAAATTGCGGCCACAGTAGAACAGCAGGAACGCACAGCCGCACAGCAATCGAGCTCTGTAAATCAAACGACAATCACAATGGATGAGTTGGGCGCGGCTTCCCAACAATCAGCCCAGCAAGCCCAAGCAGGTGCGGAATCTGCACGGCTTGCTTTAAAGAGCACTGAAAGGGGAACCCTAGCAGTGGAGCAAACCCTGGCATCGAT
>NZ_JAUBOZ010000085.1:0-31047 GCF_036700475.1 Microcoleus sp. T2B6
CGCCCGTCCAAAAAGGACGGGCGGGACGCCCATCCCACAATAACAATTAAAATTGTAAGTTATTTAATTCGCGATCCGTAGCTGTAATATTAATACTAGCTGAACATATATATAGCGGTTCTCAAGCGTGGTGAGGTATGGGGTGAGTCCTATGCCCTATGCCCTATGCCCTATGCCCTATGCCCTATGCCCTATGCCCTATGCCCTATGCTCGCCAGAGCACCTCATGTTACTGAGAAAGGCGATACAGACACTGTATAGAATTTAAAAATGCCCCACAGCCTTGTTTTAAACCTGCTGCCAGTTGCACCAATTCCATCTCAGTTTTTAACGGGGCGGCATCTCCACGCTTTGTTTTTGAACCTTGTGAGTGCTGTAGACAGCGATTTGAGCGCGTACCTGCACGACCAATCTCATGAAAAAGCTTTCACTTTAAGCCCTTTTCAAGTAAGCAGAAAAGAGGCTTACAAAAGCACCACGCCCCAGCCACAAAAGAGAGTTTTGCCTCCGGCTTCCCGCACAATATCTCCGGCTGTACAGTGGGAACACAAGCAAGCAATTCAGGAAAATACGCCGATTTGGTGGCGGATTTCTCTGCTGGATGACGGTTTGTTCGATCGCCTAACTCAACTTTGGCAGCAACTTAATTTCGCTCGCCCTTGGCATCTCGGCCCGACAAATATATACATTACTAATATTTTGAGCGAACCGCAATCAAACCAGCCGTGGGTCAACTTTTGTACTTACGCCGAATTGTTCGATAGAGCTTCGGAAACTGAGCGCCAAATTGCTTTTAGTTTTTGCACTCCTACTAATTTTAGGCAAGGTGTATACGATAGTGCTATGCCAACTAGAGAAAGTATTTTTGGCAGTTTAGCTAATCGCTGGAACAAGTACAGCCGGATTGCGATCGAACCTACTTTCACAGAAGCTATTTTTCCCAGTTTCTTCGATATCAGAACAGAAGTTAGTACGGATTCTCGCAGTAAATTTATTGGCTGCGTCGGCGATATTAGTTACCGAATTATGGGAGATATAGCTCCTGCTACTATCAAGCAAATTAACACTTTAGCAGATTTTGCGCTTTACAGCGGAGTCGGGCGAAAGACGCCGATGGGAATGGGAATGACGCGCCGGTTGCATGATTTTTAATTATTCACCTTTGGGCTGAATTTCACTGACTATTTCATAAACATCAGTGTCTGGTATTTTCGCAAACAAAGGCGCCATCTGCTTCAATATTTCCTGATAAGCTTCGCTTTGATTGGCTGCCATATCTTCTACGCTTTCCCAAAAAATGATGGCAATACCTTTGTCTGTATTGGGCAATTGCAGCAGGTATGCTCCCTTAAAACCTGTGGCATAAGTTGCAACGGCTTTTTCAAAAAGTTGTTCTGCAGCTTCAAATTTTCCGGGTTTAAATTCGCCAATGGCAACGTAGGCAAACTGATGTCGGAGAAAGTCGAGAAATTCTGACATATCTTTTTCCTCACTTAATAGCGATACACTAAGTTATATTTTACCCGATCGCCCGAAATTTGTGAATATCGCTGTTTATAAGTAGATCGACCTAAAAAACCTCACAGCGATCGCTCTCTCTCTTATTCTGCTCTATCCAACCAAACCATTAAATCGGATAAACTAGAAAATCCGACTACCTCCTCTACCAAACTCTCTAATTGCTCAACCGATAATTCCCCAATCCGCGAAACTACATCGGGATTTACGGCTCCTACTCGTCGCTCCAGCAGACGCAAAATTAATGCTCTTTGACCTGCTCTAATCCCTTCTTGCATCCCTGCTTGACGGCCTTCTTGCATCCCTGCTTGACGGCCTTCTTGCATCCCTGCTTGACGGCCTTCTTGCATCCCTGCTTGACGGCCTTCTTGCATCAATTGAGCCCTAGCTCGCTCCAAACCTTCTTCTATACCTCTAGAAACTATTCCCCGCTGTTCTTCGATCGCCGCTTCTTGGGCTTCCATATCCTGGAACTCTTTCAAGCTTAAGTTAGCTTCATTGGCAATTTGAAAAGCTTTTTCTAGTTCTGGAACTGTTTCCATTGTGGCTGGGATTGTTTCTAGATCGGGAGTGTGCTTCATAAAATAAATCCATTTATCAGTCAAACTTGTGAGTTCATCTAACTCTTTTTTGAACTTCGGCAACTCGACAAAAAACATTTCTACTTGGAGATGGGGATAATCAAATAGTTTCTCTTTTTCTTTGAAAACGAAATGAGAAATAACATCAGGTTGTTCTTTAAACATTTCAAAATCGGTAATCGTCAAAGCAATTACTGGTTTTAATCTCGGATAACCTTCTCTAATTTTGAGTTGGTTGGCATAGGTTTTGGCTAAGTTGTAGATGACTCGTTTTTCAAAAGCGGCTACATTCAGAACTTGCATTTCAATAATTACCGTCTTGTTGCCGGTAATTCGAGCTTTGACATCCAAATAACTATCTTTGAGTCCGCTAACGGTAGCAGCCGAGTAAGGGTCAATAATTTGCAAGTCTTGGATGATTGGCTCACCGGCGTAAATTAGAGCATTTAAGAAGCTGATGAGGATGTCTTGGCTGTCGGTGGAACCAAAGATTTTTTTGAAGGCAAAGTCTGTTTTAGGGCTGATAAATTTCATGATATTTTTCTTAATCTGTTTTAGTGATTTATGAAAGATTTTGATGAAGCGCGATCGCTTGGGCGCTGCGAAAACTGGGTCGCTGCAATAGCCCACTTGAATTTATGAAAATACGGGTGGTATAAATTTAACATACAAGTAAAAATAAAACCAACATAAAAGTAACAACAATGACCAAAATATTAGTAATTGAAGACAATAACTTAATTCGAGAAACCGTATTAGAACTTCTGGCATCGCGCGGTTTTGAAGCTGTAGGCGCTGAAAATGGAAAAGTTGGTATCCAGTTAGCTGCCCAAATTCCCGATTTAATTTTGTCTGATGTCATGATGCCGGAACTAAACGGTTTTGAAGTATTCGCAGCCGTGCGATCGCACCCTGCAACTGCCAGCATTCCGTTTATTTTTATGACAGCCTCCGAAATGGAAAAAGCCCTGGAACTCAAAGCAGACGGCTATCTCCAGAAACCTTGCAGCCTAGCAGAAATCCTCGGGGCGATCGCCACTCAACTAGAAAAACCGACAGTTAGCAACCCACAACATCAAAAAGTACAGGACAATTCTGTGCCATCAAATCTCAGCTTGCGCGCCAGCAATCAAAAATCTCGGTTTGAGATTGCCTCGGTTTGCTCGCAATGACACGCACAGTAACGTTATGGATACATAAGTTGAGGGAATTTCAAATTGGTTCCCCCCAGGGGTGGCTTAGACTGGGTATGTTGAATTTGGTTAAATATTTATGAACGCACAACCCAAAGGCCGCCTTGTTTGGAATCACTCTACCCACCTTCCCGGTTTGATACCAATTTTAGAGCGCCTCACCCTAAAAATGGGCATTCAAACAGTCACACCTGGGGTCATCAACAAAGTTAAAGGACACATCCCCCGCATGACATTAAGAGTGTCAGTACCCATCCGCGGGGGATTTAAAATCATCGCCAGACAGGGCAAAACCGTACAAGAAGTCTTTATATTAACGACTCTCACTCAAGGGGACTTGGAAGAGACGATCGCCCAAACCCTAGCCAAGTGACAATATTTTCTTAGCAAGCAAAGCCCGAGCCTTAACTGAAGTAGTTTCATCGCTTTGGGTGATTTCCTCAAGTCTGGCCGAAACTTCCGCTAACCAATCCGGTTTAACAGTCGCAGCACCCGCCAAAGCTTGCAAACCCCCCGCTGCTGCGTAGCGCACCACCCATTCTGGATCTCGGGACGCTTGCAGTAGCGTTTTCACAGCGCGAAGTTGAGCATCTGCAATTTGTTCTGCCGGCATCAATTCCCAGCAAATCGTCCCCAAACCCCTAACCGCCGCCCGCCGCACGCTCAAAGCAAAGTCATTCGCCGCTGCATCCAGCAAAATCTCCAAACCCCTGGGGTCGCCAATTCCCGCCAAAGCCCGAACAGCCCAAGCTCTCGCCCCGTAATTGTAGCCGTCAAGCTGTTCTAGAAGCGGCAGCACCGCAGCTTCTCCGAGTTGAATCAGCCCGTCAACGGCGGCAACAGCGGCGCCTGGGTTGTTGTAACCGAGCACTGTAATTAAGGTAGGAATTGCTTGTTTTGAGGAAGCTGCCGCCAGTGCTTTGACTGCGTTTAACAAGCCCTCGGAAGAATCTGCTTGTTCGACAGCCTGAATTAGTTCTAATGCCATTTATTTGTAAGCTTTACCGTGACTATTGTAATTGTAGGTTGGGTCGATCGCGCGATCGAACTTTTTGCAGCGTGGGTGAGGCGCGGCGATTAACTTGAAAAGCTTACCCTGCTCGAAGTAGGACTGTCTTGGTTAAAGAGTCGAATCGGCCAAAAACTCGACTCCATACCCGCGCTAGGAATTCTTGCGCTGTGCATCCTCACCGCCTTGGCGCTTCCGATAAAACTTAGCCCAAGCATACCGCTGCGGATTTTTTTTCAGCAGATATTCCACAACTTCCCGACGCTTCTCATCTTTAGCATTTTTGACAACCTGCTTGAGTTCGGAATCTATATCTTCTGATTCAGCACCGCGTTTAATTGCCTTGTTAAACCAATCATCGCCCTGTGAATATTGACCCCGCTCAAAACAAATAGCTCCCATCAAAGTGTAAGGGTGATGACTCTGAGGCTGATACTCAATAGCTTTGAGCGCAGACTTTTCAGCATCACCTAATTTATCAATATCTCGGAAAGCACCGCCCCTCGTTGTTAGCAAAGCTGACTTGAGCTTATTTTCTTTGATTTGGTCGAAGTCCAGATTTTCTGTCACTTTCAAGGCACTTTCCGGTTCATCTGCCTTGCGCCAATGACTGCTGGCGTTTGGCAAGTTCCATTTATTTCCAGTGCGCTCATATTCCTGCTGGTAGAAAAGCGCTTCAAGCCTGTGGTATGCCATAGCAATCTTTCCATGACTAGCTAAAAGTTTCTGTTGTATTAACTGAACAACTAACACAGGATCTAGACGCTCTTCTTTCTCCAATTTTACCATGATTGCGTAAAACGGATCGAAAGGGAAATCACGATCTATAATCCGATACTTGACCTTGAGAGCAGCAAATTCATTTTCTTGGGCAAAAGTAATTACATCCTCACGTCCATTCTGTTTCAGCCAATCAATATCAGCCTCACTTAAATGCTCTCCCAATTGGATTTTTATTTTCAGATCAACAACATAGTTTTCAATAGCAAAGGTAATTACATCATCACGTCCATTCTGTTTTACCCAATCAAAATCAGCCTCACTCAACTGCTCTCCAGATTGGATTTTGGATTTCAGACTAGCAGCATATTTGTCAATAGCAAAAGTAATTACATCCTCACGTTCATTCTTTTGTAACTTTTGTAACCAATCAATATCAGCCTCACTCAACTGCTCTCCCGATTGAATCTTAGACTTCAGAGTAGCAACATATTTTTTAATAGCAACAGTCATTGTCTCAGTCAGTTTACGCTTTTTCAGAAAGTTAATATCCTGCTCACCTAGCTGATGGTCTAAATCAATTTTCTTGAGAACTTTATAAAGATGGCTCGATCGTGATAAATCCTCAGATTGAGTAGCTTTATACTTAACTTTCAGTTCAGCAAAGTGCCGTGTTTGTTCCATCTCCAAAACAATGCTAAGCGTTTCGCTAAGTTGATGCTCTTCCAGCCAGTTAAGTTCTGACTCGCTCAACTGCTTATCTGCCTCAAGATTTTTCAGGATGGGATACAACGGACTTGATACAGATGTTTCTGGGTATTCACTAGCTTTGTACTTATCCTTGAGTTGGGCAAACTCAGCTTCTCTTACAGCTTCTTTTTCTTGAAGAATTCCCAGGGTGTCAAATAGTTCTTGTTTCTTCAGCCATTTAACCTCTGAATCATTTAACGGTTTTTCAGCTTCTAGTTTATTCAAAATTTGATAGAGATGACTTTCAGGCAATGAGTCTTGATGTTTTGTTGCTCGGTACTTAGCCTTTAGTGCAGCAAATCGCGCCATATCTTCAACGATAGCAACTGTTTCAGTAAGCCCGTGTACTTGTTGGAGATATTTAACTTCTAAGTTAGTTAGCTGATTTTCTGATTCAAGTTTCCAAAGGATAGGATACAAAGCACTGGACATGGGTACCCCTCTGGTTACTTTAAACTTAGACTTGAGTTGAGAAAATTTAGCATCTAGTTTTTTGGGTTCTTCCTTCTTACGTTGTGGCTCTTGCTCGATAGCTTTTCTTGTTTCCAAAAGCTCATGCTCTTGTAACCAAATCCACTCAAATTTAGTAATTTCCAATTCTAAATCAGCTTTTCGCAGAATGAGATACAGAAGACTAGAGGGAGATGAATCTTCATATTTTGTTGCTTGATACTTGGACTTAAGCGCTGCAAAATGTTGCACCTGGACTTCAAAAGCGTCGTTGCTCATGGTGAATCCCCCGATTTATACTTCTAGCCGCTACACAACCATCTCCCAGCATTCCGCGATCGCCCGCAGTCAAAACCCAAACTTTTTTAATTGAAAACTCATCCAGATGGTAATATTATTTTAACAGGTTCGGTTTCACAAACTACAGCTACAAACCTCAGTATTTTCACTGAAATTTATAAAAATTAGTACCTAAAGCCCCCTCCCTCATTTTTTGCTCATTTCCGTGCCTTGAAATATTCCCGAACTGTAGGATCGCGTCATGAGCAAAATCATGGTAATAAGTCGGTCTCCTTTTAAGCTAGTTCCTTCAAGATCGTAGCCTCCTGTTTTACAGTCTCGGAACAGTTCTTCAATACCCATCCGCTGCTTATAAGCATTGATGGCTGCCGGCAATGACCCTAAATCTGTGAGAATAAACCATGCTTCATCCACTTTCCATCCCCCGTAGTTTCTTTTCCACTTACAAGCAACATCAAATCCAGTAGCAGGCTGAGTTTTTCTCACTCTTTTACCTTGAAAATATAAAGAGGTGCCTGGTACTATTCCTAATTCATCTAACCGTTGCAAAACTAAATATTACGTTTCGATTAAGATGATTCTTTTTCAGTCTTAAACAAAAAGATACACCCTTTTCCCTCAGCCAGTTTCCCAAATCGACAGAACAAAATTCACGGTCTCCTAAAACGATGACTTTATATTTTGAAAATAATGGTAAAACTTGCTGTAAATTGGTAGTCTGTGACTCGAAGCTAGTGTTTCCCAATTTTTGCAACAGTGACCAGTATAATGGAATTGCTCTTCGCTCCCAGCTCAGGCTAACCATAAAGAGATTAAGGCGGCCCCATTGACTGCGGTCGATTGATCTTGATAAAGTTTGACCAACACGGCAATAAGTAATCAACCAATAAGTAATTAATGGGAACCAAATTAGTGAGATAGTTAAGTTCGGCAAGTCGAGAAACCTTTGTAGTTTTCTACGCCGACTTTCTGTTGTAATTGGATAGGGAACTACCCGCGAGAGCCGTTTTAATCTCACTTGTTTTTCTGATTGTATCAAGGGTAGCAAGATTCCAATCAGTTTAAATTGAGCTGAACTTAGTTGTTTTTTTAAATGA
Organism: Microcoleus sp. T2B6; assembly: GCF_036700475.1. NCBI lineage: Bacteria > Bacillati > Cyanobacteriota > Cyanophyceae > Oscillatoriales > Microcoleaceae > Microcoleus > Microcoleus sp. T2B6. The sequence continues at coordinate 7,619 of NZ_JAUBOZ010000085.1, forward strand.
ATGAGGTAGAATGTTGGTATCATTATTTTGTAGATAGGCAAGCGTGTAACAATTATGCTGCCTATCTTTTTTGAGCAGCGAATTGGCTCAATCCTTACAAAGGTATGGGTTTCAGGCTGGTTGTTACCCCCCCAGCTCGTTACCAGGCAGAGCCTGGTAACGCAGATCCGGAGGCTCTGCCTCCAATTTTCATGGAAGCGCGAGGCAGAGCCTCTGGGTATCGGTTCCCAGGCAGAGCCTAGGAACCAGTTAAATATTTAGAGTAAAAAAACTACACTGTCACCCCTTCAATTTTCTCATCAGTCAACTCATACAACTCGCGCAACTGCTGCAACTTATCCGCATCCGGCTGCCAAAAACCCCGCCCGTTAGCCTCCAACATTCGCCCTACAATATTGCGAAAAGCTTCAGGATTAGCCTCCCGCAACTTCTTCGCCATCTCTTCATCCAAAGCATAAGTATCAGCAGCCTGATCGTACACCCAACTATCAGTAAAATCAGCCGTTCCGCCCCAACCAATTAACGCCGTCATCCGCTGCGAAATTTCATAAGCGCCGCCAGAACCTTGATTTGCCATCGCGTTAGCCCACTTAGGATTTAGCAACTTAGTTCGATATTCCAAGCGCAGCAAATCTTCTAAATTGCGCGGAGTTGTATCCTGAGAAAAACTTTCTACAAAACTCGTGTTAACCTTTTTGCCACGCTGCTTTTCTGCGGCTTTCTTCAAACCGCCAGTATTCGCATAATACTCTTGAATATCAGTCAAACCGTATTCAACAGAATCAATTTCTTGAATTATGCGATCGCACCCTTGCAACAACTGAGTCAAAACCTCCGGCCTCGCTTCCCCCTTATCCTTCCTCCCGTAACTAAAAACATTGCGACTTTCCCAAGTTTTCCCCAACTCATCCCCCGATTCCCAACTACCATCAACAACCCTATCGTTAACCAAAGAACCAAAATCCCCAGCCGGATTAGAAAACAACCTTGCCGAATAATTCTGCACACCTTTTGCCTGCAAAATTAAAGCGTGTTTGCGAATAAAATTATCCGCTTCCGGTTCATCAGCATCCGCCGCCCGCACGAACAAATCATCCAACAATTCAATAATATTCACAAAGCTATCACGGAAAATCCCCGAAAGATTTCCCAACACATCAATCCGGGGATGACCGACATCAGCTAACGGTTTTAACTCATAGCGAACAATGCGACCAGTACCTTCTTTAAGAGGTTCAGCACCCACCAATTCTAGCAGAATTCCAATAGATTCGCCCCGGGTTTTAATCGCATCCAAACCCCACAACATCACCGCCACAGTCTCAGGATATTTACCCTGTTCTTTAACGTGCTTCTCAATAATTTTCCGAGCAATTTCGCGCCCCCTTTCATAAGCAGCAGGAGAAGGCATCCGATAAGGATCTAAAGCGTGAATATTCCTGCCAGTTGGCAACACCCCAGCCCCATCCCGCAACAAATCCCCACCCGGTGCCGGCAAAATATATTCCCCATTCAAACCCCGCAAAAGATTAGTCAACTCATCCGTCGTTTGCAACAACAAATCCCTAACTAGCAAGCCCTCCTCAAAAACCCCATCCAACCCCTCTTGTGGCACAGGCATCTTGCCTGTGCTGATTTGTGGCACAGGCATCTTGCCTGTGCTGGTTTGTGGCACAGGCATCTTGCCTGTGCTGGTTTGTGGCACAGGCATCTTGCCTGTGTTGGTTTGCCAAACAATTGCTTTCACCTGTTCCTCTGATAACCTCTCCCCAAAATAAGCCTCAAGATAAGAGGTCATTTCCTCAGAATTAGGCGGTTCGCCGAGAACGTGCAAACCAGAAGAAAACAAGCGACATTCCACCACCTGCAAATACTCATAAAGCTTCACCAAATAGCGGTTAAAAGCATCAGCACTGAACATTCCCACATTCTCAAAACTAAAAGCAATCCCCAATTTTCGAGCATCATCAAACGGACAATCAGCCTCCAAACCGCTATCTAAAACTTTCTTGCAAATAGCCTCTTTCAGCACATAATTCTTTGCCGTATCTTCCCGATATTCCGCAATCAAATCCCGCAAAGCCATCAATTCCTTGTACAAGCCCGCGCGGCCGTATGGCGGCACGTTGTGAGAAATCAAAACACCGTAACCGCGCCGTTTTGCCAACATCGATTCCGAGGGATTGTTGGCAGCATAGATATAAAGATTGGGCAAACTTCCCAACAGAATATCCGACCAAGAATAGCCAGTATTTCCCAGAGGAGATCCCGGCAACCATTCCACAGTGCCGTGCATTCCGAAGTGAACCACAGCATCAGCTTGCAAATCATTTTGCAGCCACTTGTAAAAAGCAGCGTATTGAGGGTGAGGCGTCAAATCGCGATCGAACATTAAGCGCATCGGATCGCCCGAAATTCCCAGCGGCGGCTGCAAACCTATCCAAACATTCCCCAGTTGAATGCCGCCGATTTGGAACTCGTCGCCCTCTGTCTTAATCCCAGTACCAGTCAGAGATTTCCACTGTTTTTCGATACGAGTTGTTAACAGATAGCCCAGCCATCTTTCTAAAGTTTTGACATTAACAGTCTCTTTTGTGGAACGGGCATCTTGCCCCTCACAAGTAGCTTCATCCGCCTCTTTCACCCTGCGAATTAACTCCTCACCGTCAGCCGGAATTTCTCCAACTGTATAACCTGCCGCTTGAAGTTTGTGCAGGAAATTTAGCAGCGATTTCGGTACATTTAATAAAGCAGCCGTACCCGCCGCCCCGTAACCGGGAGGAAACCCGTAGAGAATAATCGCAATTTTCCTTTCAGATGGCGGAGTTTGACGTAGTTTCACCCAATTGTTAATTCTACTTGTCAGGCGTTTCGCGCGATCGGGCACGAGATAAATATCCTCACCCACCAAACCGCCCAGGGGCACTGGATCGATCGCACCATCCAACTCAGGCAAAGCATACAATACCACACTTTGCAAACCTCCAATCCCCTGACGAGTCCAAGAATGGATATCCTGAATCAGCAGAGGTGCGGACACAAAATAAGGTACATTTTTAGCAGTTAAAATGCGCTTAGCAACTTCCACCTGCCTTCCACCCTCCATCGAACCAGCAGGCCCGCCAACCAAAGGAAAGCCAATAGTAGAAACAATCGCATCAACTTCCACAGCATCTTTAGAAAGCGAAAGAGTTTCAATATTGCCTTGTTTTCGCCGCGCAGTTTCATCAGCAGTCGTCATCCAATCTCGCACCGCCACATGGCCTTCAACGCCATTGATAAAAATCGGCAAAGGCACAATTCCCGCACCTTCAAAATAGCGAATTAATTGAGGAATATAAGGCTGCTTGGTGATAACGTGTTTGCGGTAAAGCAAGATGCCCACAACAGGGGATTTTCCTCTGTCAGAATTTTGAGACCAATTGGTCTCAAATTTTGTGGAACGGGCATCTTGCCCGTTAGAAACCCGGTCTAAATTTTCAGACAAATTAGTCTCAAATTTTGTGGAACGGGCATCTTGCCCGTTATAAGCCTTTCTATCAAGATGTCTAGCCTCTTTAGTGGAACGGGCATCTTGCCCGCCCCTAGCACTTTGATTACCGAGATACCAATCCAAATATTGCCGAGGCGATTCAAAATAACCATTATAATCGGGATGCAATAAACCCATATTGGGAGTTTCCACAGGCGGCGGAATTTCTGCAACCTTCAGCCCCAAATACTTTTCGGCAATAATCCAAAACATCGAGACAACATTATCCGCACCGCCCGCATTCCAGTAACCATAAATAATCAGCCAGTTTCGCAAATCCTGCACTTTTTGCACCGGCACATATTTCAATAACTTCGGCCCAACCTTCAAAAAGCTGATATAACCAGCCAGCTTATCTTCTTCTCGCCCATTGCTGAACTTATCCAGAATAAACTTAACAGGCTTCGGCATTCCCTTCGGTTTGTCGCCAATTTTAAAAGCACCGATTTGAGTAAGACTCATCAATTCCAAAGCCGACTCAAAAACCAGGCGAATCGGAATATTCTGCACCCTTTCCCGCAGCCACATTACCGCATCGTAATCAAACAGCAAACTCCCGAAAAACACATCAGCATTCAAGAGGGCGGCTGCTACAGCGTCAGGTTCGTCTGCGAGGGCGCGATCGCTAAAAACCCGCACTTCCAATCCCTGACACCCAGAAACAGCCAACTCGGCAGCTTTCCGGTACAAATCAGCATTAAAAGATTCAAACCCTGCAATTAAGACAATGCGTTTCACAGCCAAACCTCGAAATATTTATTGATTGTAGCCTGTTTTAATTAGGTTATATTATATTAGATAGCATCCTCGGTGGGGGTGGGGCGGGTTTAGTAGATTTCGGGTGTTGTATTGCAGACCTTGGCGAACCCGCCCCTACATTACCAATTATCAATTATCAATTCCTAATTTCCGTCGCAACTCTCATAAAATCTAAAATCTAAAATCTAAAATGGTTCGAGTTCCTCCCGCAATAGTTATCTTAGGTCAAAACAGCCAGCCGATCGCCAAAAAAATCTCCGCACATTTCCCCGGTTCCCAGATTTACGGTTTAATCGATCGCACTTCCAACACAGACATCAACTTTAGCAACTTCGGCGAAACATTGCGGGAATTGTTTGCAACAGAAACCCCAATCATCGCCATCTGCGCCGCCGGAATAATCATCCGTACCCTCGCCCCGCTGCTGTCAGACAAACGCGCCGAACCGGCAGTTTTAGCCGTCGCAGAAGACGGAAGCGCCGTCGTACCCCTGCTGGGCGGTTTGCACGGCGTTAATGATTTGGCCAGAGAGATTGCAGCAGCCCTGGGCGTACAACCTGCAATTACTACCACCGGAGATATCCGCTTTCGCACCGCGCTGCTGAGTCCTCCCCAAGGCTATTATTTAGCGAATCCAGAGGACGCGAAGACTTTTATTTCAAATTTGCTCGCCGGGGCCAAAGTACGCCTAGAAGGGGCTGCAAGCTGGCTTTCCGAGAGCAATTTGCCGTTAGCGAAGCCCTCGAAGAGGATCGCCCCCGACGCAAAATTGACTATTCGCGTCACCGAAAAAGCAATTGTGCCAACGCCCGATTGTTTAGTTTACCATCCGCAAATTGTGGCAGTTGCACTGACAAAGCTATCGAATATTGAGCCAGAAATAGCGGTTTCATTTGTCCAGCAAGTGTTGGAAAACGCGGGTTTAGCAGCAGCTTCTGTTGCTGGATTTTTTGCATTAAAACAGGAGATGGGAAACCCGGCACTTGAAGCAGTTTCACAATATTTTAAAGTCCCCGTCCGCTTTTTCAATCTCTCCGAACTTGTCGAATTAGACTCAATTGAATTCATCGAAAATAAGGCCGCACAAATTGCCCTGACAGCAGCCGGTGCCAACAGTCACTTAATCGAGTCCGATCGCCCAAACGCACTGAATTGCGCGATCGCCCTGGCCGCCCAACCCTTTGATGCTAGGGCGATCGGAATTAGCCGCGGCAAACTGGCGATCGTCGGTACCGGCCCCGGAGGCGCGCCCTGGATGTCCCCGGAAGTTAAGGAAATTCTGCGCGAAGCCACGGATTGGGTGGGTTACAAATTTTATCTCGACTTAGCTGGAACCCTGCGGGAAGGGCAAAATCGGCACGATTCCGACAACCGCGAAGAGATCGATCGCGCCCGTTTTGCCCTAGATTTAGCAGCATCCGGCAAATCAGTCGCCGTGGTTTCGTCAGGAGATCCGGGTATTTTTGCGATGGCGGCGGCGGTGTTTGAGGCGATCGACTTTGATGCCAAACCCGAATGGCAAGGCATCGATATTCGGGTGGCACCGGGCATTTCAGCCATGCAGGCGGCCGCTGCTGCGATCGGATCACCCCTCGGACACGATTTTTGCGTGATTTCGCTTTCGGATATTCTCAAGCCTTGGGAGGTCATAGAACAGCGGATTGCGGCTGCTGCTGCTGCCGATTTAGTTATGGCATTTTACAATCCCATCTCAAAACAGCGGATTTGGCAACTCGCAAGGGCGATCGAGATTTTGTTGCAAAGTCGCGATGCTAAAACCCCCGTCGTACTAGGGCGAAACCTCGGCCGGCCCGGCCAATCTGTGCGGGTTTGCACCCTCGGCGAATTCCAGCCGCAAGACGCTGACATGAGAACTTTAGTGATTGTCGGTTCGAGTCAGACTCGGATTATTCCCCGCAAATATGGAGATGTTTGGGTTTACACGCCGCGCAGGTACGAAAAATAAGAAAAGCAGCGAAAACTTCGGAAAGAAGCAATTGACTGACACCTAATTGACTTTGACAAGGAAATATTTTGTTCTCGCTAGGGGGAGTCTAGGTTAACAAATGGCGGCGAATCACGCGATCGCGATCGACCTCTTATTTCCTCTCATAGTTGTCAATCTCAATTGAGATGCGATCGCCTTTGATGACAGAAATTCTCTGTACTGAGGAATCTCCGCTTCTTGAAACCGAGTTTTTCTGGCAGACATCGATCGAATTTAGATATCGACTCAACCGTAGTAAGGATTTTAGCTTCATTTTGGGAGATATCTAATTTACATATCAGGAAACAAAAAGTTTTTTATATAGCCACAATAAAATTAAGGGCGATCGATGTCTGTTAAATTCCTTAATCCTACGATAATCTTACGGCAAAAAAAGAGGATTTTTACCAGGATGAGTCTTTTTTTCTGTATATCTACCCAAAAAAGATTTTCTTTGATAAGATTACCTTAAACTCAGGTTAAAAAAACATGAAATTCCAAATTTCCCTAACTCCTGGGGCTGTAACCCAGTTCCTGCTTCGAGTGGTGGTCTGTCTAGTTTTACTATCTTTCTTAGGTCAGATGACTTTGTATTTCTTGCCCGATTACCCGTCTAGAGACTTCTTGGCAAACGGATTCAACGTTGATTACGAGAGGAACATTCCAACATTCTACTCATTTTTGGCATTGCTGTTTGGTTCTCTCTTGCTGGGTGCGATCGCCCATGCGAAAAATTTGGATAGTTGTCGCTACAAGCATCACTGGACAATTTTATCCTTCATCTTTTTATATCTATCTTTAGACGAAGTGAGTCAATGGCACGAAAAGCTTGCTAACCCGATGCGAAGCCTGGTAAATACTACAGGATTTCTTTACTTTAATTGGGTTGTGCCGATGGGTTTTCTAGTAGCGATATTTCTCTTATCCTACAGTAAGTTTCTGTTCCACCTTCCGGTTTCTACAAGAAAATTGTTTGTGGCAGCAGGCGCTCTTTATATTGGAGGAGCCATCGGAATGGAAATGCTAGCAGGATACATAGTTTATACAACGGGACCGGGGAATAATCTATCCTACGTGATAGTAACGACCCTTGAAGAGTTTTTAGAAATGCTGGGCATCGTTGTATTTATCCACGCCTTGATTTCATATATCAAGACATATTTAGGCGGCGTAAGTTGGAATATTTACATACCAGGAAAGAACACAGAAGTTACCGAGAATCAAACTATGGGTATACCTGCCCTTAACGAACCAGCAAATAGAAAGCTATCCAAGTAAATCACTTGAAAGCGGGTTGGATGGACGAAAATACTGTATTCAGGTCTTTAATCAGGATAAAAAACCAGGTTTCTTTGGTACTGATGTGTCTTGGACTGGAAGTGCTACGCTCTTCGGCGCACCTACGACTAATATGTAGGGTGCTTGCTGCACCAAACGACTAATTAGACGTGGAGCAGCTTAGAGATGACATCCTCACCTTTACCAGAAAATCGTTAAGAGCAAACTTTGCATTAGGATTTGACGGCAAATGACTTGTAAAACTTGCATCTTCTAATATATTAATTAGCCGATCGCGCTCTTGCTGATAAAATTCAATATCTGTATCTTCCAGCACAGATTTTTCCTCCCCAGCCAGCTTGCGATCGATCAAATCAGGAATATACGACAACTGGAATTTCTGGTTAAGTTTCACCAAATTCGCCTCGACTTCCCCCGTTTGCATCAAGTGAATCCCAGCCAGCAACACCCGATAAACGTACAGCAGCGGCTTAACCCGACGCGGGCGTTCTTTCTCAAACAGTTTCCATTGAGTTTTAGCAAAACCGAGATAGTGGTGGCTGTGGTGCTTGGTAATGCAGTTTGAGGCGAGATCCTTTAATTCCTCGTGTTCCTTTGTAGTGTAAACTATTAGCGGCGAATACAGTTGTTCCAACACGTAGCCGTTACGCTTCAACAGCAACTCAAAAAATTTCTTGATGTCGTGAGTTACTAAATCGAGTTGCATTCCCTCCCGAACTTCCGAAACTTCGATTGTTTCTTCGGCAGAAATCAGTCCAATTACTTTCGGTAGCGGTAAAATGTGTACTCCCCGCAAATCAAAGTCAGAATCTGCGGAAGGAAAGCCGTATAAGTGCGAACCGCTGACAGTCGCAAACAGCAGCGGGTAAGGTCGAACTGAAATAATTTTAGCGAGATTAGAGATGTATTCTATCATCTTTTTCTTCAGTCCGCGTAGGCGGACTTTGTTTGTATAGAAGCGATTTCAATCGCCGATTCAATCGCCGATTAAATTCCCGATTTCGATCGCACCTCTACGAGATTTAATCAAAAACAGGTTCGCTTTCTCGTAATTAGGACGTTCTGGCAACTTAGTTGCAGCAAAAGCGCGATCGAACTCACCGTGCAAGCTCAACCGCCAGCGATTTACCTCATCCCAGGATATTTCTTGGTTGCGGATAGATAAAAGTTGCGATCGATAATCCTGCACGCGAACGGGTACAAACCCCTCCTTGAGGACAGTAATTCCTGACAGCAACAAGCGAATTAAGTGCATCGCGTGCTTCCAACGAATTTCCCCGGTATTGCGGAGGTCTTGCTCCATTTTTTTAAATTGAGACAAAACGTAGCTATTGTAAGTTTGATAAACCAATTGAGAAAGAAAGATTTCCCTAATTTCGAGCAATTCTTGTGCTACAGGAGAAACAGTTTCTACTAAAGGCGTGTACAAACATTCTAGCACATTTGGATTAGCTTTTAGTGCCAAAACTAGAAATTTTTGCAGTTCCCAATAGCATTCCTGATTTTCCTTGTTTTCCAATTGTTCTGGAATGCCGTAAAGCGACCAATGAAGAATTGCCGGCGGCAGGTAAATCCCGCGTCTGTCTGTATCGGATTGCTCGTTATCAAGACCGTAAGCTCTCGAACCAAGAATGCAGCGGTAAATTACAGAATCATAGAGGTTGTATTCTGCAAGAAAATCTCCTCCTGAATGCAATCCTTCGCTCTGAAACTGCTTGCGGATACTGAGTTCGTGCCGCCGCAGACTAACTTGTGTTCCGTCTGGGAGTTTGACTAAATATGCGTGGGAATTGTCCGTAGGCGATTGAACGATGACGCCTACTAATCCCGGTTTCCAAGGTTGGTCGCTGGCGGGGTTCTTGACCTCGATTCTGGTGACAATTTGGGTTCCTGCGGGTAGGATTAAGTTGAAATTTTGAGGAATATTGGCATTTGCCATGAGGAAACCTCCTGCGGGGGCACGAGCTACAATCTTAGTGTAGCATCTGTGTAGTATAAAAGGGAAGTTTTGGGCGCTCGATCGTTTGGGCATAGGTTACATCAAATCTAGCAAATTAGTTACGATTACGACAGAAAGCCCTGTTTTTGTCTTAAAAAATTGGGCTTGTGCGATCGCAGCAACTTAGTGTGGATTTCAGGTGCTGCAAGTTGTCGCGAAAGGCTTAAGTGTTAGAATCTTCTCAAGCAGCCTAAAAAAACGACCGCTACCAACGGTCGCCATCAGTAAATTATTTTTTTGATTAAGATGATCGTACCACATTTCAAATTACCCGAACAACAGCAATATGATCGCATTTCCTTGGAAGATGCAATCAGATTATATGAGCACCGTTTATTGACGGCGGCAGGCTTTATTTACACCATCACCAAAATCTATAGCGCAAATGGCCAGAAGCTAAATATTCCGAAACCACGCGAATTTTACGAGTATTTTAACATACCAAAATCAACTTTCTACCGAGCACTTGCTCAGCTAGGAAATTCTCCAGAATTAGAATTTCACTGGGAACCGGTCGTGGGAATATCTATCTGGTGCGGGGACGAGGCTCAACAAGTTGTAGGGTGCGTCAGGGCCGAATGTGACGACAACCAACTAAGAATTTCCCCCTGACGCACCCTACTGTTAGCTTACTAGGGGATATATGCCAATTTGTTTAAAGCCTGTTTTATGTGTGAGCGAAAACTGAGCGACTTACCATAAGCTGAATACAGTAAGCATACTCAAAAATATAAGCATTGAACGAAAGATGAGTGAAAAATATAATTCAATCACAGTAAGCACCTCAGCAGATTACCTGATCGGCTACGAGCGGATTCTGGACTACTTCAAGCAAGCACAGAAAGAATGTCCCAAAGGGGTAGGACTAAAGAAGGATAGCAAGGCTAAGGGATCTTACATCCTCCTCCAATTCAGACTCGGTGACAAGCCGGTGAACAAAGCCTGTGGGTGCTACCTGACAATGCAAGGTATTACTGAGGCTCTGAGGAAAGCTCATTTAGTCGCCTTCGCCCTAGGATCGCTAAAAACCGAGTCTGAATTCTTGACCTGGTACGATGATGTGATTCTAGAAAAGAACATCATTAAGAATGATTTGATGACGTTTGGTGAGGCGATCGCAAAAGTAGACAAAGAATACTGGGATGGACACACTAAACGTCGTCAGCAGCGTGATAGGAGTAACATTAGCCATCAGAATACTTGGATTGCAGTCTACGGTCACTACTACAAGTTGCTACCACAAGACACGGTTGTCAACCTGACAGATATTCTGTTCATCATCCACGGCAAAAAACAAGGAACTAAATCTTTCAAAAACTGCCTGTGCGCTATGCGTAAGCTTGCTGAGACTATTGGCAACACTGACTTACTAGGCAAGCTTAAAGAAATCGATGGTACCCAAGTTGAATTTCGAGAAGACCTTCAAACCTTATCGGTTGATGACTTTTTAAAACTTCGCAAGGAAGTTCTAAGTGTCCCCGATGATAAGCGATACAATCTCGAATCACGTAAGCGATGGTTGTGGGTATTTTCCATGCAGTTAGTGTACGGTTTTCGAGTCCATGAAGTTTTTGCCGTTCAGAACATCGATCGACCATTCAAGACAAAAGATGGTGTTATCATCCCTCCATTGACCGAGCCAAGCAATAAAAAAATGATTGCCGTAGTGGGTGATAAAACATTGTTAGACACGACAACCAAGACGGGCTACCGATTGTGCGTACCGATGCTTGCGCCGACTCATCCTGACTTGATAGAGCGTCTAGAAATTAAGTCAGGTAAACCGCCTGAAATCCGTTTACTCTCAAGTAATTCGGAAACGATTTCTAGAGCTTATGCTAAGAGAGGGCGCGAGGCTCTAGTGGGATGGAGTAAGAACTTAAGCCAGACTCATGCTTTACGTCACCTAGCTAATCTCAATGGTCAGATGGCGGGGATTTCTCAAGAAACGAGAGCAAAAAGTCTGGGACATTCACCACAGATAAATGAAAACGTTTACAAGCGTCGCGCCAGTAGCAGCACAACAATTGACTTGCTAACTCACTCTACAAAAGAAGCTATTCCTTTAAATGACGCTATTGGGGTACTTAAACAAATGGGTGGCAAAAAAGACTTGATTGCCTATACGGCTGCTATCTATGGCATTACCCATGAGGAAGTCATGGAACTACTGGGAGACTAAGTTTGTTGCTGAGCTTAGCTTACCCCCACCTATGGGGTTTTTTATTGGCTGAAAATGGAGTTCTTGAGGGGATGGGGAATCTCAAACTGTTGATTCGTAAACGATTAAAATTAATGGGCAATGCAGGATTTGAACCTGCGACCCCTTCCGTGTGAAGGAAGTGCGCTACCACTGTGCTAATTGCCCGCAGATAATTAATATACCATACTAAGTCGAACTTCGCAACTAAATTTTTCCTAAAAAATCAGCCGCTTGTTTCCGAGTTAAACTCGACACAATGCCAAGAAAACAGGCATTTGTCGAGTCTGGCATCAGTTAACCTGCCACCAACCCGCCGAGGGGCCGACAAACCGCACTACAATCCACCAAGCAACCAAAAGACTAATCCCGATCCAGCTTCCGCGACTTGTCCACTTCACAAAATCTTCGCTTTGGGTTTTCGTGATTGGCAGCCAGGGAACGATGCGCTCTTCTTTACCGTATTCGTCGCCGATCGACTCTTTGCGACGCTTAGCTTCACCCATAATCTTTGTCTACTAAATTAGATTTCAACTGGATACCTAACCAAATTATACGCGAACAGGTCATCTCAAGCCTGCGTCAGCCAAGTCGTATCCAAATAATCAATCCTCGCAAAAGGACTCAAAGCCGCTAAAACCTGCTGTCCATAACTGCGGTGAATCACCCTGCTGTCAAAAATCGCCACAACCCCTTGACGTTCTCGCACAGGCGCGATCGCCCGTTGCAACTCATTCAGCGCCGCCGGCAGCAAATACAACCGAAACCAATCCCTGCGCTGCTCCTTATAATAAGCCACACGCGCCGTCACCAAAGGATTTTCCAAAGAAGGTAGCGGCAAAGTTGCGATCGCCAGCAAGTGAGGCGCCCTAAATTCCCCCTGATGTTCCCGCCAAAACTCCCACCCTGTCACCAAAATCGCATTCTCGCCCACATCAGTCTTTTCTACCTGCACCCGAGAACCGAACTCAGAAGCCAAAATCGCCGCCAGCCGAGCCCTCAGCGGTACATCACCAACAATCAGCACCGTTAAACCCGCCACCGACGCGCTCATCAACAGCAAAGTCCGAATTTCTTCAATTAAAACACCCTGAAATTCCGGCGTATTTGGCAGCGGCAGCCAGTTGGGAATGTACAGTTGAATTAATTCGCTTTGTCGATCGGGCGAAAACTTAACGCTGGTCAATTCTGGCAGTCCCAGCATTTGCCGGAAGATTGGAGCCTTCGGTTCCACATCCACCGCCCCCCCAATCAACACCACAGGCTGACAATCCCAAATTTTGCTCAAAACCTCAGCCACCTGAACCGGCGCGCAGAACAGAGAAAATGAGCCAGCCTCCCGATTAATTTGCGCCCACCGCAATTTTCCGTCTCCTTCCCACCGCTGCCAAAAATTGCTCCAAGCAGCCGGAATCAGCGAACTCGGCTCGATTTTTTCAAACAGCCCCTTCAAAATATTTTGCTCTGCGGTTTCCAGCAAATAGCACTCCTCTGGTTTCGCCGGATGCTGAAAGAAAGCCCGCGTTAGCAGTACCCGCCCTTGGAGGATTGCATCGGCTTCCAAAGGCTGAGATTGCATTAAATCATTCCAGTCAGCAGGTTGCAAGCCCGCCGTCAATTGCTGGCGCGTCCAAACTTCCAAGTCATCCACACCGTCGATAATTGTCGGAATATTGCTGTGAAGTTCCGAATTCCCCGCCAAGCGAGCCGCCAGCCAAGACTCGGGATCGGCTAGCATCAATCCTCGTCCAGTGGCATTATCGGAATAAGTCTCGATCGACTTATCAGTTTGCAGCCACTGTTGCAAACGCGGAATTTCCACTCCTCTCAAATGCTCGATCAGCCGTGTCGGCGCCACCAAAATCACAGGCTCCGGCCACATCAAAATCGGCATCAAATAGCTGACTCGATACCGCTGTCGGTAAGCTCCAGCGGGAAGCCCCGTTTGGATCAGAGCGCTGCGCCCCAAGCGCAAAGCCCGCGCCACGAGTCGCGCCATCGTTAAATGGTGGGGCCAGTGCGGCTCGGAGTTCGATCGCAGGAAGCGGAGCAACGAGTTGTGGACTTCTACCTCAATCAATCGGTTTTAAAATTGACATTTCTCACTCAAGATAATCAAAACTGGCCAGAAAATCAACTACTTTTTGACCGAGAGGCAAACAGAATTTACTCTCCTGATGAGTTGCACCTCCCTTCCCAAAATTGCCGTGAGAATTCACCATCAAACTCTCCTGTCCCGAACTAATTAAAATAGTTTGGGTAGGTGACTCAAAAAACTTTGTGGGCTGACTAAGCCGTGATATATTAGAGAGCAAATTTATCAACTCATTTAACTTATTTGTAGCTGTACTCAATGCTTGACGCAACTGCACTATTCGTTTTTCATCCAAATTTTGACTTTCAATATTTTTGCCGATAACCATAATATTTCTCTGAGTTTGTACAGCATCCTTAAAAGGAAGAATCGCTAAAAAAGCTGCTGGCAATAAATGCTCATCGCTCTCAAATCTAAAAGTTAGAGTTGTGCGGCGGTAGCCGACTTCAATATTAGGAGGAAAAATCATGGCCCGGTAATGCCGAGCTATTTCGCTGTAAGCTGTTGCTAAAGTGCTGTTTGCTGAGTAGTCTAAAAGTGCGTCAACCACAATTTGCACTAACCCAGGCGTGTGACTTAAAAATTTTATCGATTCTGACGGCGAATGAAATTGTTGAATCTGAGTGCGATCGCCAGCGGGGCTGAGGTCAACCCACTGGCAAGTAATATCATCTGCAATGATGCCACATCGAGGAACCAAATACAGTTTTGCTCCTGTTAAAGTTGCTCCCCTCAAATCAGCGCCCACCCAATCTGCATTAATCAAATTTGTTTCTGTCAAATCAGCGTGAACCAAACTAGCACTTGCTAAATTAGTATTTCTTAAATCTGCTCCGTTAAGGTTAGCTCCGTTCAATTTAGCACAGCTCAGATCGGCGCCGTTGAGGTTAGCTCCCGTCAAATCAGCCCATTTGAGGTTAGCTCCGCTCAAATTGGCACTGCTGAGATTCACCTGTTGCAAAGAAGCTTGTCTCATATCAGCATTGATCAAATTGACGCCGCTAAGTTCTGCTTTCGTCAAATCCGCGCCGTGCAAGTTAGCTTCTTGAAAGTTAGCTGAAGCAGCCGAAGCACCTCTGAGATTTGCACCGGAAAGATTAGCACCGCACAGGTTAGCTTCCGTCAGTTTTACCTCTCTTAAATCTGCTTCAGTCAGGTTTGCACCGCTGAAGTTAGTTTTGCTGAGTTCGCAGCGGACTAATTCGCATCTAATCAGGGATGCTCGGATTAATTGAGCTGCACTTAAATCGGCTCTGACTAAGTTTGCTACGTTGAGAGTCGCCCCGTTTAAGATTGCCCGCGACAGGTTGGTACTGCTGAGTCTAGCCACATTCAAGTTAGCGTCGCTCAAGTTAGCGTCGCTCAAGTTAGCGCCGCTGAGGTTGGTGACAAATAAGCTAGCCCGCCTTAAAATTGATTGGCTGAGGTTGATGCGGCTGAGATTAGCTTCATTCAGGTTCATTCCTGTGAAATCTCTGTCGCCTTCTGTGTATCTCTTGACGAGTGCAAATCGTTTGAGCAGTTCTTCAGCTTCCATTTTTTTACCTAACTGAAAGGGCAATTGGCTAACTTTTATAGGGCATGAATAGAAATTATTTCAAATTAATTTATAGTATTTACTCACCGAGCTGATAAAAGCTTTTGACAAACTCAATGACCGTATTTAGCGGCGGGGTGGTAAATCTTTGGGCTTTAATTGCAGGACTGATAGAGGTTTTGTTGACTCCGGGCAAATTTGTCAAGTTTCTGCCAAAATCTGGGTGATAGTGAATCATCAAAGTTTCGGCGCTGGAGTTAGCCAGTACAGTTTGGGTAGGCGATTGGAAAAAACTTGACATCGGTTCGCGATCGAGGCGAATCGGCTGAATTTTCATTTCCCCTATTTTTCTCATTGTTTTGGTCAGGGCGACGTTTAATTGCACTACCATATTTGAGACTCTGACGCCCAGGTTATTACCACTTTGGGGTTGAATCATCTTGATCAGAGTCATCAAATTTTTCTGAGTAAATGCTGCATCACTAAAGGGAATAATCGCCACGAAAGCTGTGGGAAATAGTTGATCGTCCTGCTCTATTCTAAATGATATGATTGTGCGTCGGGAATTAACTTCGATACTGGGAGGATGGTTCAAAGCAGGGTATTGACGGGCTATTTGGCGGTAGGTAGCTGCCAGGACAAAGTTAGCATCCGGGTCGAGGGGTCGATCGACAATAATTTGAACAGTCGGCGGTGTAGCATTGAAAAACCTTTGAGATTCTTCTGGGGTAAAGCGCTGAATGTGGCTGCGATCGCCGTTAGGACTGAGGTCAACCCAATCGCAGGTAATGTCATCTGCTTTCACATCAAACCTAGACACCGCGTAAATTTTTGCCCCCGTCAGGGCCGCCCCCGTCAAATCTGCGCCCACCCAATCAGCGTGAATCAAATTCGCTTGAGTCAAATCCGCGTGTACCAGAGTAGCGTTCAACAGATTGACATTGCTCAAATTTGCCCCGTACAAGTTGGCCCCGCTCAATCTCGCTTCATCGAGGTCAGCACCGGTCAGGTTCGCCCCGCTGAGGTCAGCCCACCGGAGATTAGCGCCTCGCAAGTCAGCGCCGCTGAGGTTGGCCTGAGAGAGATTAGCTTGTCTGAGTTCGGCATTGCAGAGGTTGACTCCTCGCAAGTCTGCCCTGCTGAGGTCGGCTCTGTGCAAGTTAGCCCGTTCCAAGTTGGCCGCGGTTAGGGAAGCGCCTCTAAGGTGAGCCCCGCTGAGGTCGGCTTGCTCTAGATTGGCTTCTCTGAGGGTTGCTTCTCTCAAATCTGCTTCGCTGAGGTTTGCCCCGCTCAAGTTGGCACTGCTGAGGTTTGCTCGGATCAGTTCGGATCTGATCATTGTAGCTTCGACGAGTTGGGCTTCGCTGAGGTCGGCTCGAATCAAGTTAGCCACGTTGAGGATAGCGCCGCTGAGGTTGGCTTTGTGGAGATTAGCACCGCTGAGTCTGGCAACATTGAGTTTGGCTTTTCTCATGTTGGCGTTTGACAGATTGGTGCCGCTCATGTTGGTGAGGCTCAAGATTGCCTCACTGAAATTAGCCCCGCTGAGATCGATCCTGCTGAGATTTGCCTCGCAAAGGAGAATGGCAGTAAAGTCTCTTTCTCCTGCTGCATATTTGGTGATGAGTTCTTCGGCATCCATGCTTTTCAATTTCCCTGATGTGTTAGCTAGAACAAAGCTTTGTTGTGCCAACCTTTAAACTAGAATAAGCATTTTCTGTAACTTGATGCAATATGCTTAAACATCTATATTGTGGAAGCCTTTTATAAAATCCAAAATGCTACTGATATTAGTTTGAGCCAATTTTGTGCTTTCGGCTAACTTACCAGAGGTTGAGTTACTTGGGTCGTATTTTTTAATCAGGCGCTTGCCGAAGGCTGGGTGGTGATATACGCTGAGTCTTTGGTCGCGGGAATTAATTAAGAGCATTTGTGTAGGAATTTGAAAAAAATTGATGCTTTCGCCGATTTTGGGAAAAGAACTGGAAATTTTGATTTGGTCTACTTTGCTGATAGCTTGGTTGAGAGCTTTGCTGCATAACTGGACGTGTTTAGATTCTTTGACGTTAAGTTTGCCTGCATCGTGGGATTGAATCATTTTCATCAAAGCTATTAGGTTTTTTTGAGTTATGGCAGCGTCGTTAAAAGGAATGATGGCAACGTAAGCGGTGGCAAATAATTTATCGTCACTGTCCATTTGAAAGGCGAGTACGGTGCGCCTGGAGCTGACTTCGATCGTGGGAGGCTGACTTAAACTCGGGTATTGTTGGGCAATTTGGTAATAAGTTGCAGCTAGTGCAAAATGAGCGCCTTGGTCTAAGGGCGAGTCAATCACAATCCGAACTGTGGGCAAGGTTTCGTGAAAAAATTCCTGGGTTCCTCCCGAGTTCAACCAGTAAATTTGGCTGTGGTCGCCGTTGGGGCTGAGATCGACCCACTTGCAGGTCATGCCTTCGGTTTTGATGCCCAGCCGCGAAACTGCGTGAAGTTTGGCTCCGGTTAAGGTGGCTCCGGTTAAGTCGGCTCCAATCCAGTCGGCGCGAATCAGATAGGCATTTGACAGGTCGGCGTGAACTAAGCTGGCATTCAGCAAGTTGGCGTGGCAGAGGTCGGCTCGGCTGAGGTCGGCACCGCTCAATTTGGCTTCGCTGAGGTCGGCCCAGCGGAGATTGCAGCCGCTGAGGATGGCCCAGCGCAAATTGACGCCGCTGAGGTCGGCGCCGCTGAGTACGGCTTGAGTGAGGTTGGCTTGTCTCAGTTCTGTGCCTCGCAAGTCGGCGCCGCTGAGGTCGGCTCGGCTGAGGTCTGCTCCTTGCAGGTTGGCTTGTTCGAGGTTGGCTTCTGTCAAGCACGCGCCGCTGAGGTGAGCGCCTCGAAGGTTGGCTTGAGCGAGGTTGGCTCCTCGAAGGGTGGCTTCGGTGAGGGTGGCGCCGCTGAGGTTTGCGCCGCTGAGGTTTGCACCGCTGAGTTCGGCTCTAATGAGCTCGGCTCTGATCAGTTTGGCCCCTGTGAGTATGGCTTTTTTGAGGTCAACTCGCACTAGGTAAGCGACGTTGAGGTCGGCGTCGGTGAGGTCGGCGCCGCCTAGATGAGCGCCGCTGAGTCTGGCGATGTTGAGTTTGGCACCTGTGAGGTTGGTTTTGCTGAGGTTGGCTCCGCTCAGGTTTGCTACACTCAGATTCGCACCCTTGAGGTTGGCTCCGCTCAAGTTGACGCCGCTGAGGTTGGCCTCAGTCAGGTTGATTCCGGCAAAATCTCTTTCTCCGGCGGCATATTTTTTCAGGAGTTCCTCGACTGTCATGGGGGCGGCACCGTATCAAATATCCCCATTTTATTGCTATGAATATCGGTATTGTAGGACTGGGTTTAATTGGTGGCTCGATCGGGCTGGATTTGCGATCGCGCGGGTTTAATGTTTTTGGGGTTTCGAGTCGGCAGCAGACTTGCGATCGGGCGCAAGCTCGCGGTGTTGTCAATGAAGCCAGCATAAACCTGTCTCTGATGGCAGCAGCCGATGTGGTTTTTATTTGCACGCCACTGGGGTCGATCGAGCCGATCGTCCGAGAGTTGGTGCCCTATCTTTCCCCTGATACTATTGTAACCGATGTCGGTTCCGTAAAAACACCCATAGTACAGGCTGTGTCTCCTCTGTGGCCGAATTTTGTGGGGGGACACCCGATGGCGGGGACTGCTGAAAGCGGAATTGAGGCGGCGGTAAAGGATTTGTTTGTGGGCCGGCCTTATGTGGTGACGCCGACTGCCCAGACGCCGACGCTTGCGGTGGATAAGGTTGAGGAAATTGCGCGGTTGCTGGGTGCGTCGGTTTACCGGTGCGATCCGATCGAGCACGATCGAGCTGTGGCTTGGATTTCTCATTTGCCGCTGATGGCGAGCGCGACGCTGCTTGCTGCGTGCGATCGAGAGGGCGATCGGGATATTGTTAATTTAGCCCAACATCTGGCGAGTTCGGGTTTTCGGGACACGAGCCGGGTTGGGGGCGGCAATCCCGAGCTGGGAGTGATGGTGGCCAAGTACAATCGAGAGGAATTATTGCGATCGCTCTCTATTTACCGCGACAGTCTCGACGAGTTCATCAGCGATATTGCAGCCGAAAATTGGGAAGCTCTTGAACACAAGCTGAAACTGACTCAACAAGCAAGACAGAATTACAAATTGTGAGCCAAAAATTACTTAAAACCGTTCCCGTCTAGACTATGATTTGTGGACGCCTATATATTGAGTTTCCATGTACGCTTATTCTCGGATCAAGCGATTTTTACTGGGTGAATCTCTCCCCACTAGCGCATCTATTCATGAACGGCTGAGCAACGCTACTGGACTAGCTGTTCTGGCTTCCGATGCACTTTCGTCTGTTGCCTACGCTACTCAAGAAACTCTGCTGGTACTGTTACTAGCGGGGAGTAGCAGTTTGAGTTTATCGCTGCCTATTTCTGGAATTATTATTTTACTGTTGGCGATCGTGGCGCTGTCTTACCGACAGACAATTAAAGCGTACCCCAACGGCGGTGGAGCTTACATTGTAGCGCGAGAAAACTTGGGTATTTATCCTGGTTTAATCGCAGCAGCTTCCCTGATGATTGATTACATCCTCACCGTAACAGTCAGTATTTCGGCTGGGGTGGCAGCCTTGACTTCAGCAGTTCCCTCGCTGCACCCCTACACAGTCGAACTGTGCTTATTTTTTATTGTCCTAATCATGTTTGCCAATCTCAGGGGATTGCGGGAATCTGGCAATATATTTATGGTTCCCACTTATGGGTTTCTGGTGGGGATTTTTGTTTTGATTGGCTGCGGTTTATTCCAACAGGCAACAGGTCAGGTTATGCCGACATTACAAAATATTCCAGCTAAGGAACCTTTGGGATTATTTCTGCTGGCGCGCGCCTTTGCGGCGGGCTGTACTGCCCTGACAGGAGTTGAAGCCATATCAGACGGGGTGTTGGCTTTTAAGCCTCCTGAATGGAAAAACGCGCGCCTGACTTTGAGCTATATGGGTGGAATTCTGGGAGCGATGTTTTTGGGGATTAGTTACTTGGCTCATATTTATCAGGTGATTCCTACAGAACATGAAACGCTCCTTTCTGTGTTGGGAAAACAGATTTTTGGTGTCGGTATATTTTATTACTATTTGCAGGCAGCAACTCTGTTAATTTTGCTGTTGGCTGCGAATACGAGTTATGCTGATTTTCCGCGACTTTGTTATTTTTTGTCGCGGGACGGTTTCTTGCCCAGGCAGTTGTCGCTGTTGGGCGATCGACTGGTTTATTCTAATGGCATTAATCTGCTCAGCTTCTGCGCTGCTCTTTTAATTATCATCTTTCGAGGCAATACGAGCTCGGTGCTTCCCCTGTATGCGGTTGGAGTTTTCACTTCTTTTACTCTCTCCCAATCTGGAATGGTAATTCACTGGTTTAAGGAACGAGGTAAAGGTTGGCAAGTTAGTGCTGTGATGAACGGTATTGGTGCAGTGGCAACAACGGGAGTTTTGGCTGTAATTCTCGCTACAAAATTCCTTTTGGGAGCTTGGGTGGTCGTAGTAACTATTCCGATCGTAGTTAGTCTATTTTTAGCTATTCACCGACACTATCGGTATGTCGCGGCTCGCTTGAGCATTCAGGGAATAGAACCGAGGTCTTATCTTCGCAGACCTAGAGTTAAGACGGTGACACATCCGGCAGTGGTGTTAGTCGGGCAGTTGCACCGGGGAACTTTCGAGGCCCTTGATTACGCTCGTTTAATCGCTGATGAAGTTGTGGCAGTTCACGTGGATATTGGTTTGACCGATCGAGAAAAATTACAATTAGCTTGGAAAGATTTGCAGTCTGATATTCCTTTGGAAATTCTGGACTCGCCTTACCGTTCTGTTGGTGAGGCTTTGACTCACTTTTTGACTTTGTTTGAAGAGCAGCGACCGGGAGTATATTTAACGCTGATCATTCCGGCTTTTGTGACGCGAAATTGGTGGGAGGGACTTCTGCACAATCAAACTGCTTTCTTTTTGAAAGCGGCTTTGCGGGCTAAAAAAAGTCGGGTTGTAACAACGGTGAGGTATTTTCTTTAAGTAGGGATGGGCAACCACGGGGGATTGCCCCTACTTCCTCGCAATTAAGACTGGAATGCGGTCGGACACGCTGGTCCAAGAAACCCGGTTTCTTCGCAAAATCTTTGGTTTGGATGCGATTTTCTAGGCAGAAACTGGGTTTCTGACACCGCTTGGTAAATCATCTATATTTATTAAAAAATCAATCAAAGGGTTGACATATCAAAAATGATATGTTATAAATTGAGTCATTAGAAAAGTTGCCTTTCAACTTATCTTGAAAAAGATTGCGGCTGCTGAACCCAAGTCTTTTGTTCCTAAAAAATCTCTTCAACTCTTGGGGGTTGCTATGCAATCCGCAACAGACTATTTATGCAGCAGCCAAAAAACTTGAACAGGCTTTTGCGAGCTTTGTCTCGGCAAGGTCTTGATGTTAGCTACGACAATAAAGTCTACTCGATTTGTCTCAATAGTTCTCTGAAAGAACAGTGGCAAGATGCCGATGCCCCAACAGCAGAAGTTTTGCTCCCAGAGGATTTTCCGGTGGAAGCAAAGGCGCTCAAACAGTTAGCAAATTTGGCGAATGTTCGACACCCTCAAGGTGGTTGCGTTTGTCGCGCTTGCGCTACTCCAGATTTCCATCCGGGGGATGCGGGGGTGGCGATCGGCTCTATTGTAGAAACAGCAGGAATGGTGATTCCGGCGGCTACCGGTTCTGATATCAATTGCGGGATGCGGTTACACGTTGCGGATTTGTCGATCGAACAATTCCTCAGTCAGCGCGATCAATTTGTAGAATTGCTCAAAGGCGATTATTTTTTCGGTACTCGCGATGTCAGCATGACTGCAAAAACTGCTGGCGCGATGTTCCACCACGGGATTCCCGGATGGCTGGATGGTATGCTGGACAAGGCAACCGGCAGCGCGGCTAATTCAGATTTCGAGCAGTTGGCGACAGAGTGCAATCGCACTTTCCTCGGCGGTTCCATGAATGGCGATGTCAAATGGGCTCCTGAAGAATTAGTCCCAAATGACGGCTTAGTCAGGGATGGCGGCTTAGCTACCATCGGCGGCGGCAATCACTTTGTCGAAATTCAAGTGGTTGAGGAAGTTGTCGATCGAGCTACGGCTTATACTTGGGGTGTTCGATCGGGACAAATCGCTTTCATGATTCATTCCGGTTCGCGGAATGTCGGCAAATACATCGGCGGAATGTGGCGCGATCGAGCTTGCGACGCCTGGCCGAAAGCTCTGAAACATCCTGAATCCCGGCTTTTCCCGCTGTCTGTCGCAGCAAATCCGGAACTTGTGAACAGCTACCTGCAAGCGGAAGCAACCGCCGCTAACTACGGTTTTATCAACCGTTTGCTGCTAGCAGAACTTCTGCGGTTGCGTTTGCGACAAGTTTTCGGCGATGTGGAAGCTCCCTTAGTATACGATTTGCCTCACAATCTCACTTTAGCGGAAGGTGCCGGCTGGGTAACGCGCAAAGGCGCTTGTCCCGCACATTCTGGTCAGCCTGTAATTGTACCGGGTTCGATGGGCGCGCCGTCTTATTTGCTGGTTGGGAAGGGGAACGATCGATTTTTGCGATCGGCTTCTCACGGTGCAGGAAGGGCGCGATCGCGCTTCGATATGAGTCGCAAAGGTGTTGACAAAACTGACTCCGCTTTGGGATTAACTGGCGTAGATTGCATTACCTTGCGCGAAGAACGCAGAATCGAAGAAGCACCGGCCGCTTACAAGCCAATTCAACCAGTAATTGACCTTCAGGTTGAGGCACAAATAGTTGGTGTAGTCGCTAAACTGAAGCCAGTGTTAACATTTAAAGCGTAGCCTGGGGCTATTTCTCCGTTTTCAATAACTGGTGTCTAAACCAGGCGAAAAGCCCGTTCTAAAAGACAATTTCTTAGTTGTGGAACGGGCATCTTGCCCGTTCGGAACAGGCTAAAAGCCCGTT
>NZ_JAUBOZ010000085.1:31147-33915 GCF_036700475.1 Microcoleus sp. T2B6
TCTAAAAGACAATTTCTTAGTTGTGGAACGGGCATCTTGCCCGTTCGGAACAGGCTAAAAGCCCGTTCTAAAAGACAATTTCTTAGTTGTGGAACGGGCATCTTGCCCGTTTCTAAAGCTGTGAGAGTAGTGCAAAATCTAAAAATTGCCCAATTACCCCCAATCCTCAATTGTCACCAAATCCATCAAAACCTGTCCATCCCCTAAAGCGGCTGCTGAAGTACGGGCGCCGCTACCGCCTGAAAGCTTGGCTGGCAAGTATCTGTTCGCTGCTGAATAAATTCTTTGATTTAGCGCCACCAGCATTAATCGGTATTGCCGTTGATGTGGTGGTGAAACAGCAAGATTCTATCCTCGCTCAGTGGGGCATAAAAGATGTCTTTTGGCAACTGGCAATTATCACTCTTTTGAGCGCGGTTGTTTGGACGTTGGAATCTATTTTTGAATATGCCTATGATTATTTGTGGCGCAATTTGGCTCAGGATATTGAACACGATTTGCGTCTGGAAGCTTACAGCCATTTGCAGGAATTAGAATTAGCTTATTTTGAAGAACGCAGCACTGGTGGTTTGATTTCTATTCTCAATGATGATATCAATCAACTCGAACGTTTTTTGGACGACGGCGCTAATGAAGTAATTCAGGTAATGACAACGGTTGTTGTGATTGGTGCGGCTTTTTTTGCTGCTTCTCCTGGTGTTGCTGGGCTGTCAATGCTGCCCATACCTTTTATTATTTGGGGTTCGATCGCCTTTCAAAACCGCCTCGCTCCTCTCTATGCTGATGTGCGGGAAAAGGTGAGTTTTCTGAACGGGCAACTGTCGAATAATTTGATGGGAATTACTACTATTAAAAGTTTTACTTCCGAAGATTATGAAATTCAGCGTATCGAAACACAAAGCCAAGCTTACCGCGAAAGCAACCGACGGGCGATCGTACTTTCGGCAGCTTTTATTCCCCTGATTCGGGTTGTGATTTTCTTGGGGTTTATTGCAACACTATTTTTGGGCGGTTTGGAGGTTGTGGCGGGCCGATTGTCTGTGGGAACTTACAGCGTTTTGGTGTTTTTGACCCAGCGGTTGCTGTGGCCGCTGACTCGCCTGGGAGATACTCTGGATCAATACCAGCGCGCGATGGCTTCGACTAATCGGGTGATGAATTTGTTGGATACTCCGATCGCAATTCGCACGGGTGATATTCGGCGGCCGGTTAGTTCGATTAAGGGTGAGTTGGAATTTAAAAATGTTACCTTTTCTTATAATCAAAGAAAACCGATTTTGCAGTATTTTTCCTTGACTCTGCCGGCGGGAAAAACTACTGCGATTGTTGGCGCTACTGGTTCGGGTAAAAGTACGCTGGTGAAACTAATCTTGAGGCTGTACGAGGTACAGTATGGCAATATTTACCTCGACGGTATAGAATTAAATGACCTGAATTTAAAAGATTTACGGAGAGCGATCGGATTGGTGAGTCAAGATGTATTTTTGTTCCACGGTACGGTGGCAGAAAATATTGCTTACGGCAGTTTTGAGGCAACCAATCGAGAGATAGTAAATGCTGCGAAAATTGCAGAAGCGCACGAGTTTATCGCCCAATTGCCGGACGGTTACAACACTATTGTAGGGGAACGCGGTCAAAAATTGTCGGGGGGTCAGCGGCAGCGAATTGCAATTGCGAGGGCTGTTTTGAAGAATCCGCCGATTTTGATTCTTGACGAAGCTACTTCAGCGGTGGATAACGAGACTGAGGCGGCAATTCAGCGATCGCTCGAACGAATTACCAAGAATCGCACTACAATTGCGATCGCCCACCGTCTTTCTACTGTCCGCAATGCCGATTGCATTTGTGTCATGGAAGAGGGGCTGGTGGTAGAATCGGGGCAGCACGAACAACTGATCGAACATGACGGAATTTATGCGGCGCTCTGGCGCGTGCAATCTGGTATAAGATAGAAACGCAGCGGTTTTGGGTAATGGGGAATTGCTCATGGGGAATTAGTAATATCATGTCTGGTAGCATCACAAGTATATGGGCGGGGCGGGTTTATGAGATAATTAGTTTGACACGTAGATTGTTGGTAAAACCCGCCCCTACTAGAGGGAAAATTACCCGATCGCAAATCAACCCGACATGATATAGTTGGTAATTTGAATCATAACTAATGACAAATGCCAACTGACTACTGACTGCTGACTACTGACTGCTGACTGTAAAATATTAGTTTATACAAACAAGAAGAGAAAATGTTTCTATTTGATAGCCCTGAGTCCAAACCCAACGAAAATAGCTGGAGTCGGAAATTAGATAAATTTGTGAAAGCTAATCAACATGAATTGGCTGCTTTGGCTTGGGGGCTATTTCTGGAAAGGGGAGAGGAAAGCGAGGAAATTTTGGCAATTGATATTGCAGAAACTGCGCGTTTTGTGTATTGTAAGAAAGAGGCGGTTGAGGAGTTGAACCGTCAAGTAAAAAGTCATATTCAGGAAGTTGTAGGTGTGTTGAATGCTCACAAGCCTGAGAAGGAAGTGGCGATTTTGGCGATCGGCGAAGGTCAAATTAAGTTAATTTTATTTGAACCTAAGCCTGAACCTCCTGTTTGTTTTGAGGAAGCTGCAACCGATGTGGATACATTGTTGGCTAAGCTGGAACAGCAGATGGTTGAATATATGAAATAGGCCTTATAGCCTTTCTCATAAGCTGTTCGGCATTTAAAGGACTTGCGTAAGGTGCGTCAGCATCTAAGGTTTTCCGTTTCAGCGTAAGGGTTC